>NZ_DASWWZ010000151.1:0-8745 GCF_036405755.1 Schlesneria sp. | reverse complement strand
TTCCCGAGACCACGGCCAGCAGGAAGACCTGGACTCGGCCGACTTCACCACGCTCTGCCGTGATGACCGGAAAACAGGCTCCGAAGAATTTCACCTTTTCGCGAAGCCACAGACAGTCGAACTGGCGACAATCGCGAGTTCTGTCTGACTCGCGAAGGGGAGTTGGGGGGGTGTGCCACATTCAGAACAGCCCTTGAGATGGGGAACCGCTTCACCTCGAACGACACCCCTGGCGTTCGTGCCTGCCGCGACATCAAATCGTCGGGAGACCCCGCTGTCCTGTCAGAAACTTTCGGGCATATTTCCCCAGGATGTCCGTCTCGATGTTGACCGTTTGTCCGACCGCTCGTCGTCCCAATGTCGTAACGGACAACGTATGAGGGATCAATGCGATACTGAAGGTGGTCTCGTCGACGTTGACCAGCGTCAGGCTGACTCCGTCGACCGCCACCGAACCTTTCGGAACCATCAGTTCGCTCAGCGAAGTCGGCACCCGGAAGACCATGTTGACCCAGTCCGAGTCTCTCTCAATCGACTCCACCGTGCCGACGCCATCGACGTGCCCCTGCACGAAGTGCCCTCCCAGTCGCCCGTTGACCGGCAGCGAACGTTCCAGATTCACCACGTCTCCTGACTGAAGCTGTCCAAGGTTCGTCTTCGACAGCGTCTCGGCCCCGGCCTGAAACGACCAGCTTCCCTCCTCGATCGCGATCACCGTCAGACAACAGCCATTGATGGCAATACTGTCACCGCAGGCCGTCGGCGGGGAGCCAGCCTGACCCGGTGTCAGCATTTCCGTGGGTGGCTTCAGCGTAACTCGAACTCCGGCCGGTTCCGGCACCAGCGATACGATCTGCCCCAACCCCTCGACCAATCCCGTAAACATAAAATCAACTCATCAAATTTGAAAAGAAACAGGCGGCGACAATTATATGCCTGTGGCACCGGCCCACTGGTTCAGCGAGTACCCGACCCGAAACCACCAGCAGGAAACCACGCAGCCGACTCTGTCGCCAGGAAGCGCGGCATCAGCCCCCCCGCTGGAACAGACCATCTGCCAACTCGCGAATGGTCCCCAGCCTGACACAACTGTCGGTCAAACAGAGCGGATTTGCAAAGGAGACAAATTGCCCCATCCGAGTGGGCCACTGTGTTCTCATGTGGATCGATGTCTTCGGTTATCCGACAGCCGCTCGTCACGGTCGGCACAGATTGTCAAACCGACCGCCGCAGAGGCAGAACCACGCGAGCCATTCCCATCGGCGCCAACATGGATCTGACGGAATTGGAAGCAGCACTGCCGTCACGCGCGACGAGTTTCAAGGCACCGCTTCTGAGACTACACCGTTAAAGACGGGGCCACTATCCCCAGTGGAAAAGCGAGGTTGCGGCAGAAATCAAGCTTCGCGGAGGCATCCTGCTGGCAGGCAGAGAAAATTTTATTGCCGCTGAGGGGGTGAGGTCTAGAATCAAAAGTTCTCAAACTTCCAGCCTCGATCGAGCAAGGTATTCCATGTCAAATTTCGATAGTCGAGACGGTGATCGCGCTCTTCGCAACTCGCTTACCAGATGCATACAAGGTCGCGACCAGGATTTCGCCGAATTCCGCTCGCATTACGAACGCCTCATGAAAGATGAGCGTCAGCAGTTGCGAGACTGGATCGAAAAAGTCGCAGACCTTCAGGACGCCCCCGTCTACCTGTTCATCAAAGCGAGCGTTCAGCTCATGGATGGAAACAGCGAAGACAGCGTCAACATCACCCTTTTCCCAAGGAAACTGCTCAGCGCAATGGACGCCTGGGATCATGACGAAATCTTCGAAGACAGCCTCGTCGATTGTATGGGATGAGAAGAGCCTGCATCTCCGTGCCTCTGGGCTCCTGGGCCACATCAACGCCCTTCAGCACGCTTCTTAGTGCTCTCTGTTCCGCCGCGTGACATTGCCGGTTGACCGCTTCCACCACTGCAAGCGCGACCTTCCAACCCGGCCAATGACCGGATGAAATGATTCATCCGCGACCACTCGTCTGGATGGCTATCTCTTTCGCAAGACTGCGCACGACGCAATTTCTTGCCCCCACTCTGATCTCGCGCCCAAAGTCCGTCCCAACGGTCACCATGCCGCGAACGGTTTGTCCGGCAGTTTGGGTTTGCCCCCGGCAAAAGTTTCGCTAGAATCCGCCACACATCGCCCCTGATTGCATCGGGGAGTGATGTCGCTGACGCCGACAGCCTGAACTGCCGGGTGTCAACGAATTGCTGTATTGCCAAATTCGGATCAGCCTGAGCCGTTCGCGGTATTAAGATACCGCAGCGAACCAGTTCAAACCGGGTAGCAGTAAGACAGACCCCGGAGAGGTGACAGAGTGGCCGATTGTGCTGGACTCGAAATCCAGTGTGGTAGCAATATCACCGTGGGTTCAAATCCCACCCTCTCCGCTTGATATCAGTTTTGACAAACGCCCCTTGGACCCCGTGTCGAAGGGGCGTTTGTTTTTCCCCCTCCCAAGGTAGTCACCCAGTTATTCCCAGAGCAGCAGCAGTCCACTTATCACCTTCCTCTTCGGATCGAGACTGAACCTGTGCCTGAAAGTGCATGCTCCATCGTACTCGAATGCCCGGAACGGGGAGTGGAATCGCCAGCAAGTGGGAATCGTCAACAAAGACGAGTGCGTTCAAGACAACGCAAGGGGTAGCGCGGGTTGGACGGTCCAGTTGCACGGTCCTCCGGGCTACCCGCGTGCGAAGCACAAGAGGTCACCCAAAAGCAGTCCCCAACAGATTCGTGCTCAGCCATCGAGCCGAGCAACCCATATCCGCTCGACCAAGTGGCCCCCGCCCAGTTCCCCTCAAGTCAGCCTGAAAAAAATCCGCAACGGAAACTCTCCGGGAACCCGAAGTGACCGAGTCATTCCGGGTCGCGGGCGGAAGTGCCATTCTTGCCAAAACCGTCGCACGTGTGAAACAATGCCTGCGTCGCGAGATCTCCTGTCGTAAAACCCTGCGGAATCATGATGACATCCAACCTACAAATCCCCCTGACGCGTGTTGCTCTACTGACATTCCTGCAACTGCTCGCAAGTACGTATGTGCGTGATGCCGTCGGAGCAGATCCGTCCGCCAAGCCGAACATCATTTTCATCATGGCAGATGACCTGGGTTACACAGACGTGGCCTGCTTCGGCAGCCAATACTACGAAACGCCGAACATCGACCGACTCGCGACGCAGGGAACCAAACTCCTGAATCACCACCACTGCCAGAATTGCGCGCCGTCCCGGGCGGCGATCCTGAGCGGACAATACGGGGCGCGAACCGGGGTTTACACCGTGGGAGGAATCGATCGCTTCGACTGGAGCAAACGCCCTTTGCGACCCGTCGACAACGTCACGAACCTGCCGCTCGATCGCGACATCATCCCCAATCAACTGAAGGCTGCCGGCTACGTAACAGGCATGTTTGGCAAATGGCACCTCGGCCAGAAGGGAGAATACCTTCCGCAGAACCGAGGTTTTGACGAAGACATCGTCTCTGCGGGGAAGCATTTTGACTTTAATACCGAACCCAAGACCGAATACCCTCAGGGAGAATATCTCGCCGATTTCCTTACCGATCAGGCGGTCGATTTCATCCAGCGGCACAAGGACGAACCCTTCTTCCTCTACCTGCCCCATTTTGGCGTCCACTCTCCCCATCAGGCCAAGGCGGAACTAGTTGATCGATTCAAAGGAAAGGCTCCGGTGAACGGCCATAACAGCTCCACCTACGCCGCCATGATTGCATCAGTAGACGAGAGCGTTGGTCGCGTGATGCAGACCCTGGATGAGCTGAACCTGGCCGAAAACACGATCCTCATCTTCACCAGTGATAATGGGGGAGTGGGTGGGTACGACCGACCAGACGGCCTGGAACGCGAGCCGGGTGCAAAAGGGAAGGCAAACAAGGGAAAGAAGGCGAAAGGGGCCGCCGACGACGATGCTGGCATCACTGACAACGCGCCGCTCCGCAGCGGGAAAGGGAGCCTCTACGAGGGGGGGACTCGCGTCCCGTTCGTCGTCCGCTGGCCTGGTGTGACCAAACCGGGATCGTCATCGAACGTGCCAACAATCCATGTCGACCTGTTCCCGACCCTCCTCGAAATCGCCAGTGCTCCACAGCCCCGGCAGACACTCGATGGAGAAAGCCTGGTCAAATTATTCCGGGATTCCGCGGCCAAACCGCAGCGAGATGCAATCTTCGCACACTTCCCCGGCTACCTCGGCTGGGGCGACGGACACTGGCGAACGACACCTGTGAGTCTCATCCACGCAGGTGACTGGAAACTGATGGAGTTTTTCGAGGACGGCCGCCTGGAACTCTACAACCTCGCCGACGACATCAGCGAATCAAAAAATCTCGCCAAATCCGAACCCGCCAAAGTCAAGGAACTCCACGACCGCCTCATCGCCTGGCGAGCTGAAGTGAAGGCCCCGATGCCCACGAAGAACGAAGGCAAAACAGCGAAAGCAACCCGGAAATAGCGTCGGCCAAATCCCCCCCAACGCAGAACACGATTCGAGCAGCGGCACAGCAATTCCCAAGCGTCCGCCGCTCGCTCGCAAGGAATAGGACGGATTCCCATGAGGGCACAGCCAATTTTACTGGCGAACGGGACCTCCGTAATTTCGCCAAGCCGAATTCCTAATGATAACCCATTGGCTCTTACAGCGTCTCATTTCGTCCGGCCCAAAGGGCCATTCGTTCACAGAGTCCACATAGCCCAGCCGATCGGGCTGGGACGTGATTCAACCAAAAAATCGTGGTCCCATCTGAACCTGGCGAACTCGCACGGCAACACCGGTTTCAATTCGAATGAACGACCGGCCCTTCAGGCCTCAATAAATGCCGGCTCCCCGAAACCCAGCCCGTTGGGCCGGGCTATGGGAACGGATGGCCCGTTGGGCCGGAAGAGGCCATTGATGGCCATCGTGTGAATGAACCATGGCAAATTCCCACCGACATTCGAAAATGCCAACATCGATCAAAACCCCACCGCAACCGCAGATGCAGATGCAGATGCTATCTCTTCCGGCCCAAAGGGCCATCCGTTCCCATAGCCCAGCCCATCGGGCTGGGAGGTGATTCGATTGAACATCATCAGGCCTGAAGGGCCGACCGTTCGAACGCACACCGAGAGCCACAACCGATTCATTTTCCCGCCTCTGCCCGTGACTACGGCCCCTACGGCCCCTGTTCGGCTCCTTCTCATCTGGCTCATCTACCTGCCCGTCAAGGGATTCCGTTCCGAGTGCAATTTAGTTCTCGGGCAAAAGTAGCCTATGAGTTTTCTTTTTATGGCTTGAGGGACACTGAAAATAGAGTCCAAAGACACGGGGACACTGCACATCCGGATACCCGCTATCAGCCTGTTGAAAAACCCCGAAAGGGCTGCAAACACCATATCCCTTTCTCCGTCGAACGTGTCCAAGGAGAACGGTCGGCCCTTCAGGCCTTTTGCTGTTCTCCCGAATCGTGTCCTAGCTACCGGCTAGGCTATTCGAACGATTGGCCCCTTGGACCGGAAGAGAGGGCATGCCGGTCCTGACAGAATCAATGCAGGTACCGGGGTCAATGATTTTCTGGTATGCGTGAATGGCACAATCTCACTTCCCGACACGGACGTAACGACCCTTTTGAAAAACATCACGGATGGCCACTCCGACATCTACCTCAGAGGTTGTATGTCGCATGCTTTGGCAAATCGAATTGAGAATTTGCTCGATGACGGAATGGAAGTGTGTGGAGCAGTGAAATACGTTATCGGCATCCCCGGCAGTTGCTGTAGGGTTGGGCATCTATCAATAACCGTCTGTGCCTGAACGGTCACTGCGATGGGCCAGGGTCGTCTCATCCTGGCCCGCTTTCAACAGATGCCAGTGAGGTCAAACAGAAAAGATTGTCATTCATGCGGTCGCACTCCTGATGGTCACCTTATCGCCCGCAATTCTCTGGCTGTTTCGTAGATCGGAACCTCGCGAAACCGAAGCGCTATTCTTCAAGAAAATCCTGTATGTCATTCCTTCTCTGGTTGTTGGCGGCATTTCCTCCGTCAACCTATCGGTCAATGGCGGGCTGCTGTCCGAATGGTTGATACCGGCCTTTGTGGTGTTGGCAGCAGCGTTCATCGCACCAACCATCGGGTGCATGCGCGCCTATTCTACCATCATATTGGTGATCGGCATCGGCTTATGTGCAGAAGGATTAATTCTGCGTGAATCAAGGTACACGTCCAATCCACAAGTGACAGCTGGCGCAAGCGCCGCACATTCAAAAGCAATTCTGAGTACGATCCGTAACGAACTGGAAGAGCAGACTTTGCCGTCTGTCGAATCGCCCCGGCCGCTCAATGAATTGGTCGGACGGGAAATCCCCTGCATCGGAAGCATGCGTGTAATGACGCAATGGCATACGCCGGTGACGAGATTGTTCCGCATCGAACGGTGCCCCCAAAAGATTTGGGTCGTTGGCCATGATGGAACAACACCACAGCTTGAAATGCGATCTCTCTGAGCCATTGTCGAATGATCAACAATCTCGCAGGAGGCACGGGCATAGGGCACAGCATCTATTCTTGCAAGAACTTCCGGAGTCGGCATGAGTCAGAAGTCGAATTGCATGTCTGGCCTCCAGGCGACAGGACTGGGATTGTATCCGGCGCGGTGGCTCCCACCGCGCTACCTGTGCCAGCCTCTGAATCGCGCGGGCCTTGAGGCGGAGAAACTCACGGTGTTAGCATTGGAACGCATCTTTTACTCGCCGATGGAATAGAACAAATCTACGGTGCCGCAAACCTCACTTTTTGGCCATGCTGATGCATTCGGTCGTGATTCTGCTCTCTGCCTCGGTGCTGTGTCTCGTAATCGCACCGCTGTTGTTGGTTCTCAGGTCGTGCCAACTGCTCCGAATCGACTGGACGTTGTGCATCTGCTTGGCGATTGCCCTGGTATTTTTTGGATGCGTTGGCCTGAGGATCTGCGAGCAAATTTCATCCTCGGTGTAGGCGAGGTGCGTAGCCGGCAATTCGCGCTGGAGCGGATGCGGCAATTCCCCGCATGGGATGATCAAGGAATTCGAGCCGAGTGACGCCGGCGTCTTCCTGGCCTCGCCTTCATTCGAGACCGGAACATGTACCGTGTTCCAAATGTCTGGATGCTTGGGCTCGCTGTGTTGCTGTCGAGCGATCACACTGCTCGCGTTGGTAGATCGCTCGTCTCAAGAATGCGGACGGACGGGAGTTCGGGAGAGGCTTTTGCAATGCTACGGAACTTATTTCGCAGATGTCGAATCACAGTCACTGCAGCCCGCGGCTGGCCAACTGGCCAGCCCTTGGCCAGTCGGTGGCCAGTCCCATGTTGTTGAGCGAAAACACGTTATGTGTTTTCAAGGGGACTGGCCAGCTGGCCAGCGGAACCCAGTCTTCCCACGTTTCTCACGTTCATGGCGGCAAACGTGACGTTCCCCCACCTGCGAATCGGCGGGTCGCCAGGAGGATGCTCGGTCCGCCTCGTTGGAGTTGGAATGAAGCACACTAAGGATGCCCACCGTTGAACAAGCTGAGCTTCTCTTAGGTCCCTGAAACACAGGGTTCGTTCACGGTGAGCAGCTATTTGCAGTGTGCCTTTCGTCGGGCGGGCTACTGAAATACGCCTGCGTCAGTGACGGTGGCCGCTCGGGCCGTGACTGTGATCGTGGTCATCCTGGCCCTGGTGGGGGGCCTGCTGGTGGCCACGTGTGTGCGGCTGATGTCCATGGGAATGCGGTGGTTCGAGGAAACCGATGCCCCAGGCGGTCGCAACACCCAACAGCAGCCAGGCTGACAACTTCAACCGATCGTGGGAATGGAACTGGACCTCGGGAAGCAGGTCACTGAGCGAAATACAGATGAAGACCCCAGCAGACATGGCAAGTGCCGCGGCAACGACGTTCTCTTGAACGCCGGAGTAGGCCTGAATGCCGAAGTAGAAGAGGAATGCCCCCAATGGACACATCAAAGCATAGACAAGGTTGACCATCTGCATGGCACGTCGGGACCAGCCCCCCGCCGCCATCAGCGAGGTAATCGACATGGAATCGAGTGGTTTGTGCAGCGCAACACCCAGAAACGTCCCGAGTCCGAGCAGAACGAATGTCGTTGAACCCTGAAAATGAAGTGCATCTGCTTTCACATTCGCTGCCAGAGCAACACCGTCGAGCAGAGTATGCAACGAGAGACCCAGCAAGATGCCGATCCAGCTCGCCCCTTTCAGCGTGGCGGGCTCACTCGCCCCATGACTGTGTTCGTGACTGTGTCCATGTGAGTGGTCGTGCGCATGAGAATGGGCATGGTGATGATCATGACCGCAATCGTGGTCATGGTCGTGATCATGAGGACTGTCTTCTTCCACGGGTCCGTGACTGTGAAAATGAAACATCCGCAACATGAAGAAAGTGAGCAGCAGCCCAAACATGAGCCAGCCCATACACCAGTCGAGTGCGAACGAATCGTGTCCATCTTCGGACGAGATCGCCGAAACGGCGTGGGGAAGCTGATGAAAAATACCGACGCCGAGCATGAACCCGCCTACGGCGCTGACCAGAATCTGCATGCGGGTATGGGTCATTCGAATCAGCAGCGGCACCATTCCACCGCACAGCGACGAAACGGCAATGAGACCGCAGTAGACCGCAAGCAAGAGGAGCGGCGATGACGCAAGCGCGCCAGTGCCG
>NZ_DASWWZ010000150.1:0-3902 GCF_036405755.1 Schlesneria sp. | reverse complement strand
TGAAGTTCGAATTGAAGAAGTCCGACTTCTGACCGTTCAATTGGGGTGTCTTGGGGAACTGGTTCCAGATGATTGTATTGTGCGGTCTGTAGACTTGTCCAACATACAGGAAGGTGTATCCCGCTTGCAGTTGGGCCTTCTCGAAGACCTCCAGGCGGTTCAGATAGGGTACCAGATTGAAGACCGGGAACTTGACGTTGATCGATTGCTCGAACATTGGCGAAAAGTTGGTTGTCGTCTGGCTCGTGCTGAACGCCGTAAGGGTCGGGTCGTTCGGCATCTGAGGTACCGTATTGGGAGAAATGATATTGAAGGCATTCCCGATCCCATACCCCGTGATCTGACGTGAGGTCACGTTTGCCAGGGCTCCGAACTTCGTATTTCCCCACATCTGGAACTTGGCATTTTGAGGTCCCAGATCAAACCGCAACCCGATTTCAGGACCTGCCATCTGTGACAGAGTGGAGGAGACCAGATTCGAGTGAAGCACGTTCGGGTTCGAGAAGATTGCGTCCAGTGCAGATGGCGTCAGATATCCCGTCCCTGTCGTGGTTCCCCCGCCACCGCCGCCGTTATTACCACCTCCACCACCAGTTCCGCCGGATGACGGATCGTTGACTGTGTAACCCAGTCCACTGTCAGAGCCGTCAAAGCTGAAGCTTTCACGCAAGTGCAAGTACCGGGCACCGAGCAAGGGGCGAAGCTTGACAGCGCGACGCTCATAGATGGAATTGAAGTAATAGTCCGAGTTGGCCCCCATCAATTGCGAGTTAAACCGCAGGTACACACCCATGTCGTAGGGCTGGACCGCACCGTACTTGCCATCACCATCGGTATCTCCATCAGGACCCGTGCCGGTCGAAATGGTTCCGGTGGAGTTAGTAATCGTGCTGTTCGTTCCCGAACTGCCCAGAGGCAAACCAAACCAGGCATGCAGGTGCAACAGAGGATTGTAGTTACCGCTGAACTCATTAATATCGAGCAGCGGATCAACCAGATTCCAGCTGGAGGTCGCTCGCCCCTGGACAAAGCCCGAGACCACGAACCCGGTGTCATCCGGATTGAACCAACCCCACGTGCCCCTGAACCCGCCCGAGGTCATCACGTTCGCGAGGTTGCCCGTATCCTGTGCGGCAAAAATATTAACGACAGCCGCTCCACCTGTCCCGTTGCCTCCGCCGCCGTTGCCACCGCCGCCATTGGCGTTGACGTTGCGTGAAGGACCAGTGGTAAAGACTGCCTGATTGAATTGGGTCGTCCCAAAGATCAGGTTGCCTGTCGTAGTCGTACCCGTTCCATTTTGCCCTTGAAGAGCGTCAATCGACACGGGATTGACGCCGGGGGCACCAATCAGAGTCGAGTCTCCCCCACGTGTGTGGGCGAGCAACGCTTCTGCAGAGAAATAGTAGCGACGATTTCCCTGCAGGATTCTGTTGAACCAGAACCCATCTTCATAGGCCGTGGAATCCACGGGAGGCCCCGCGAATGGCGACACATTCGGCCATGCATTCGCATTCGGAGGATACCCCGCAGGCTGTATCCCGGAGTAGGTTTGTGGCACCTGACCATACGCTCCCGCGAATGGCGATGGCATCATTCCCATTCCCACCTGATCCGGATTCCCATTGGTCGGCATTCCCGGTGGTTGGGCCGTAGCCGTACCAACGCCCGCCAAGGCCAAACATCCACCCATCATTACAGCAAACCAGTGCCGTGTCCGCATCAGTCGTTCCCTGACTATGAACGCCGTGAACTCGGAACGTTCGCGAGTCTCGTCTCAGCTCCGAGAAGCCCGTTCTCCGCTCCCCAACGCAACGATAACTCAACGGGCGCAGCATTCTGCGCCTAGCGGAAGTATCGGCGCAGTCGTGTGGTAAACTGTACCGAACATTCGGATCGTATTGAAAATTCCACTTTTTCGGCTCTGGATCGCCCCCATCGGCAGAACCCGCCGAACCTCCGGCTCCTCCACGTCCCGCCCCGGCATCGAAACGGACTTACTTGAGAAGCGGGATACGGAGACCGATCGCGGGCGCGGAATCACGCTGAGAGCCGGGTCAAGCAGCCTTTCAGCAAGGGAATTCCGAACCCATTTGATCAATCTGCGGACGAATCCTGCACAGCAGCCCCCGGCATTCACTGAGAGCTCAGTACAAACGGGCCTGCTTCCTATCGCAGGTGGCTGAAGAGCGTTCTGGTGGCATTTGCCAGCGAAGTCAGATCATGCTTCGAACGGACACCCTCATACCCGGCCCGCGCGAGACGCTGCCGCAAGCTGGAATCTCGCAAAATCTGCTGAAGCAGTTCGGCAAGCGATTCGGTGCTGCCATTACGGGACAAGAGTCCCCCCCCAGTGGAATCAATCAGTTCGGGAAACGCAGCATGATCTGGCAGAACGACGGGAATTCCGTTCGCCCAGGCCTCCAGCACGTAAAGCCCCTTTGGTTCCTGGAAGCGTGCTGGCACGCTGAAGACATCCACCGATTTCATAAATTCGACTTTTTCCGCATGAGTCGGGGGACTCCCCACATACTCAAAGGCATCCCCGAGAGGTCTGGCCATTTCGACGACGGATTCAAAGTAGGACTGGTTTTGCGCCCCGAGATAGCCACCCGCTTTCAGCCGAATGCCGGGAATCTTCTGTTTCAGCCGAAGCACGCTTTCCACCAGCAGATCGAGTCCTTTTTCAGGACAAATACGGGCGAAATAGCCAACTGTGGGTGCGGTCCCCACAACCTCTTTGGGCCGTCCATCGTGCTTGGCACAGTCAATTGCCAGAGGGAATTCCAGAAACTTGCCGGGGGCCAGCGACAAATAGCGAGACATGTAGTCTCGATAGAACTTGCTGTGGACAATGTAGCCGTCGAACTCGGCCGCGCGTTCCGTCAAACGCTTCATGACCGTTGTCCGGTAGGGTTCGACTAATCCATCGAGAAAAACGTCGTCACCTTGCAATACACAGTAGACCGGGCCCGCATACCGTTTGCGCAATTCGCGCAAGGCACCTGAAAGCAATGCGTTGCTGAAACAGACGACATCCGGCTTCAGCGCCGCCACGAAATCGGCCAGCTCTTCCCCCGACTTGCGATGCGGTCCCAGTTCGCCATGAACCATTGATGCCGTCAGACTGCCCAATTTGGCGGCGTCGGTCTCGACTGCACCGCGAGTCGCCCTGCGGATGATCGCGGGGGAATCGAGCCAGCGTGTCAGAAACCGGGGTAGCCTTCGCCAGAATCCAAACTGATCGTTGAGGTAAGTGTTAATCCCGCCGAAAAAAATAGGGGACGACGTCTGGTCCTCTTCATCGACGCGAATCGGCGTGTAGAGCGGGATCAGCGAAACCTCGATACCGGCCCGGTGCAACGCGCGAGCCCATGTGTTGTCGTGCATGCACGAGCCGCAGAACATTCCCGCGCCGCCCGCGGTGATTATCGCCAAATGCATTTCAGACGTTACTCGACAAGTCCCATGGTGCTTTCAAGACTTGAACGAGATTAAGTTGTCTTCGGTCAAAAAACCACCCGGTGTGCTCTGGTTTCAGAAACGTCTGAGAATCCGCTCCATGGCGACGGATCGATGGGCTCTCGGCCGTTTTTGTCGGTGTTCTCGCACTGCCCCAGATTCAGTCTGAATTCAGCGTGATGTAAAGAAAAGCTTTGACCCAGATTGATCCGCCATAAATGCGACGCAACTATGTTCCCCGTTCGTTCCGAAGTGGCGACAAGTCGAATGCAATAACTACGAGAAATCTGTCTGAACAATTCCTACAGCACGTCGTATCAAAACTCCTTCAGCATTTCTCCGTCGGCACGATGTGCGAGATTGCGCAACAGATCCGGCGAGATATTCTGACTGATGAAACGGACGGAGCCGTCCCCCAGTACAAAGTGCCCCCCACCTGT
>NZ_DASWWZ010000149.1:0-11936 GCF_036405755.1 Schlesneria sp. | reverse complement strand
TGTTCCCATCTTCGACGTCGGATCCGATGGAAATCAGCACTTTCTGACGATGGAGTTCGTGGAAGGTGGCAACTTCCGCGAACTGCTCAAAGCTCGCTCGAAATTCTCTCCGGAAGAAGCAACACGCTACGCACTCGATATCGCTGAAGGACTCGACTACGCGGCGGGATTCGGGATCACGCACCGGGATCTGAAGCTGACGAACGTCCTGCTGAGCGCTCAAGGGGTTGCCAAGCTCGTCGACTTCGGACTGGCCGGACAAGATGCCTCGCTCCAGTCTTTCGAGGACGAAGTCGATCGCGCAATCGAGTATGCCACGCTCGAACGGGGAAGCGGAGCACCGGATAACGATCCCCGCAGCGATCTCTATTTCCTCGGTGCGATGTATTACGAATTACTGACCGGGACGGCCCCCTACCCTCCCACCAAGAATAAGGATGAACGTCGCCAGTTCAGCCGCTATCGGGATGTTCAGTCAATTCAGGAAGTGGATCCATCACTCCCTTCCAGCATTGTTCGCATTGTGGACAAACTGATGCAGATCAGTCCTTCACAGCGGTATCAGACCCCCGCCTCCGTTGCCGTCGATCTGCGACTGGCGCTCTCCGAACTCAACCCTGCCGCCTACGAAGCCCCTGCCCCTCCTGCTCCACCCAAACCGGTTGCTCCCGCCGTCCTTTGCGTTGAGGACCGACCGCGGCAGCAGGACTCGCTGCGGCAGTACTTTTCCAAACACGGCTACCGCGTGCTGCTTCTGCGTGACTTCGACCGGGCCTTGAACCGCCTCCGCGCCGATCCTCCCAAGGGCCTGGTGTTGATGGGCGAGTCCCTGGGCCCCGATATTGCTGCCTGTTATGACAAGGCAATCGCCACCTGCAAAACGTCTGGGACTGCGATTGCGCTGGTCCTGTCTAAAGGCCAGGTCAGCATGAAAGACAGCCTCGCCGAGACGGAATGCTCACGCGTGCTGTCTGAACAACCCGTCACGCTGCGAAGCATTCGTAAGGCACTGGAAGACGTCTGGAACGTCTCGGCTGATCAGAAAAAAGAATAAGTCTGAGCGACATCGCACAGCCATGCCGTATTGCGACGGGCGTCGCCCGGACATGAACTTGCCTGGACGATCAAACCTCAATAAAAAGCATCGACGGTCCCGGCAAGGACACCGTCGATGCTCTAGCGAAAGCACTCACCGAGATCCCCGTGTCGTGTGCCGAACACCGGGATCTCTTCCATTCCACTACACTGTTTCGATGCGGATCGAGACTTTGACATCTCCCACCGTCACGGACGAAACCTCGGCGGGAAGGGTTTCCGTCCGATCGAGGCTGTCCGCCAGCGTCTCTCCGCGAATCAGATCACCCCACTCAACCAGAGCCTCGGCGACCTGTTGGTCGTCGCTGGCGTACTGCACGCGGATACGACTTTCGATTTCGAGATTCGCATCTTTGCGCAGTTGCTGTACCTGACGAATGAAGTCGCGAGCCATCCCCTCTCGGATCAGGGCCGGTGTCAATTCGGTCGACAGGGCGAGCTGGATTCCACGGTCATCGGCACACACCCATCCGGTGGCCTGCTCGGTCCCGACCTGAACGTCTTCCGGGTTGAGCGTGATTTCATGCCCATCGAGTGTCAACGTAATTGTCTGCCCCGAGCGAAGCGGAGCCAGAGTCTCGGAATCGACCGTTGGCAGTTTCTCCTTCAGGAAGTTCAGCAACTTGCCGTAGCGTGGCCCCAGCGTCTTCAGGTTGACCTTGTAAACGTACTTAACGATGTCAGCCAGCGATTCACAGATCGAGACCACCTTCACGTTCAGCTCATCACGAATCAGATCCGTCAGTCGCTTGATCGCTTCCTGTTGATCAGGACTACTGGTCGAGACGCGCAGTTCCTGAAGCGGTTGCCGAACTCGCTGATCGGCCTCGTCACGCAGTTTGTGTCCGAGTCGCACCACAGTCTGCGCGGCCGCCATCCGCTTATTCAGCTCCAGATCCAGCTTGGAAGCGTCCTGTTGAGGATACTCGCACAAGTGCACCGAATCAGGGACCGACGAACTCGTTGCACCGTCCCCGTTCGAGATACCTGCCAGGTTCTGGTACATCCGTTCGGACAAGAACGGAATCAGCGGGGCCAGCAGCTTGGTCAGTGTCGTCAGCACTTCATACAGCGTCTGGTAGGCGGCGAGTTTGTCGTTGTCTCCTGCGTCTTTCGACCGCCAGAAACGACGTCGGTTCAAGCGGATGTACCACGACGAAAGATCGTCGATGAATGCCGCCGCCTGTCGTGCCGCTTCCGGGGTGTTGTAGTCTTCCAGTGCGGCGCGCATCCCGCCAATCAGGGCCTGCAGGTTCGACAAGAGCCAGCGATCGATTTCCGGCCGCTCGCTAACAGGGACAAGAGGGGCCTGTGGATTGAACTCGTCAAGCCGTGCATAATTCACGAAGAATGCGTAGCTGTTCCATAGCGGGATCAGCACCATTCGCCGCGTCTCATCCGCGGGAGCACTCGTGACGAGATGCGTTTTGACACCGTCAATGGTCACATCCGTAGTCCCCACGGGCGTTTCCAGTGTCACAGGCTGATCGGGATGCCGTGTTCCGAACCGCAGATCGGACGCGGGATTCTGCGCCAGATACATCCAGCGCATGGTATCAACGCCAATCTGCTCGGCCGCTTCCTCAAACCAGATCGCGGTTCCGTCCGACTTGTGCATCGGTTTGCCCGCTTCGTTCATGACCAGCCGGTGCCCCAGCAGGGTCTTGAACGGCCGCTTCTCTTCGGGATCCTGCGTTCGATCCCAGTTCATCATCGTTCCCATGGAAAGGAGCGAATAGAACCAGTTGCGGAACTGGCCGGGGAAGCATTCTGTCACAAAGTCAGCGGGGTACCACTTCCGCCAGTACTCAGGATGAGTGTTGAAACCCAACGTACTGAACGACACGATCCCCGCGTCCAGCCAGGGATTTCCCACGTCCGGAATTCGCGACAGCGTCGCGCCGGTTTTCTGACTGCGGATTTTGACCAGGTCGATCCACGGCTTGTGCGGGGTATGCCCCTCGAATTCGTCCCAGCCTTCGACGGCGCGTTCTTTCAGCTCTGCCAGGGATCCAATGACTTCGAAATCAGTTGGATCTTCCGGATTGATCCAGATCGGCAGCGCCAGACCCCAGAACCGCTTCTTGGAAATCATCCAGTCGCGCATGTTCGTGAGCCATTCACGTTCACGCTCGCCCCCCTGGATACTGTCGGGAAGCCAGCGGATCTTGTCCGTGACCTGCATGATCTCATCACGCCAGTCCATATCAATGAACCACTCATCGACCAGACGAAACACCAGTTCATCACCCGTTCGCCAGCAGAACGGATAAATGTGCGGATACTTTTCGTCCGCAACCAGCAAGTGCCTTTCTTTCAATCGCGTCAGTACCAGATCAATCGTGGCGGGATCGGTCGCTTCGCGTCCGGTGTACTCGCCAAAGCCTTCGATAAAGCGACCGTCTTCGCCCAGGGGCGCAATCCCGATGAGTCCCGTCGCCACGCCGAGCTGATGGTCGACATCACCGCAACCGGGAGCGATATGAACAATGCCTGTTCCCTCACCCGCGACAACGTTTGCATTCCCCTTGAAGTCGCGTCCGCCATCGATGACTCGGTGACAGATGACGCCCGACTTATCGGCCAGCTTAGGATCGAACGGGACACCCCCCGAGGCGGACTGCGCAGGGAGATCATCGAACGGACCGGCATATTGCCAGCCGATCATCTCCGCCCCCTTGATCGTCCCTTCGATCTCGTACCCGCCGATCTCTTTGAAGAACTGACCGATCGTCTTGAGCTTGGGAACTCCCTGCGGCCACGTCCACTCGGGTCGTCCGAAACCTTCCTTGAACTCTTTCGCCAGACGCTGGAAATCGAGGTTATCCTTGGCGAAGTAGTAAATTCCGCCGTCCCGTTTGGATCGCAGCTTCACGTAGTCCAGATCGGGATTCACGGCCGCCGCGACATTGCTGGTCAACGTCCAGGGGGTCGTCGTCCAGATCAGCAGGTATTCCTGGTCTTTTTCTCCCACAGCGGGAGCCGCCCCGTTGCGCAGTACCGGAAACCGGACGAAGCAACTGCGATGGACCGTCAGCTTGCGGCCGTCGGCAACTTCCATCTGGCTGTAGGCACTACCGCCCCGACCAGACCAGGGCATCACATCGTGTCCGCGATAGACCTTGCCACGTTCGAAACATTTCTTGAGGAACGTCCAGATCGTCTCATTATTCTCCGTCGAGAACGTGAAGTAGCTCCCCCCCCAGTCGGGATTTCCCAGTTTGGCAACAATCGCCTCGGCGTGATCCTTGATGACGGCATCCGGCTGTTTTGGCGGGGTGAACTCCACCACCTGGTCCGTACCGATCGCTTCGGCCAGTTTTCGTAACTGGTCAGGATCGTCCCAGTCCATCCAGTAACCAAGGCGGATTGATTGCTCGGTCTGGATCGCGGCGTACTTCAAGACCCGCTGCTTACAGGCCTGCACGAACTTATCAATTCCGAACGATTCGATCTGGCTTTTCGCACCGAGACCCAGCTGCTTCTCCACTTCGACTTCGACCCAGAGTCCCTGACAGTCGAAACCGTTCTGATAGCGCAGATCACGGCCGTTCATCGCCCAGTAACGCTGAAACGTATCTTTATATGTTCGTCCCCAGGCGTGGTGCACACCCATGGGGTTATTGGCAGTGATCGGCCCATCCAGAAAGCTCCAGGGAGTTTTGCCGGCGATCTGGCGTCTCAATCTGGCGAAAATCGATCGTTCGTTCCAAAGCTTGAGAACTTCATGCTCACCTCGAACAAACTCCGCGTCGCCTACTTTTTGAAACATGATCTTCAAAATCCTTTGCCGTCACAAAAAACCGATAACCAGGATGATCGGTCTGGAACAAGAGTTGTATCCGCACCGCGACCGCTGCACAAAGTCAGCCGAATCCGGACCGATCGCGGAAAATCGGAAAAATGCGGCTCCGTAGCCCATTTCCGCCTCCAACTGTCGCACTGGCCGACAGTTCCCAGCGTGAGAATTTTCTGCGAAGGGCATCTCTTGCCGGGGCCAGACTGGGACCGACCTTCTACCTGCATCCGCAGCCGTCACATCTTCATGCGACGGAAATCCGACGGGGAGACTCCCTCTTTCCGCTTGAATGCGGCACTGAAGTAATCCACGGTCGAATATCCACAACGTCGGGCGACATCGGCGATCGGAAGTTCGCTCTCGGCGAGCATTCGACGGGCTCGTTCCATCCGGATTCGGGTGATCTCGTGATGGGGACTGCGGCCAATAAATTCACGAAATGCCGTCTCCAGAGCGGTTCGTGACATGGGTACCAGTTTCAGCACATCCTCGACGTTAATACCATCACAGGCATGCTGCTGGATAAAGCGGAAGGCGAGACCCACGAAGGGATCCGCTCCCGCTGCGCTGTTGGTCGAGCGACGGGATTCGATCCCCAGTGGTTCCACCCGAACGGGCTTTGACGATCCGTTTTTCCCGGACATCAACTGGCTCAGAATCTCGGCAGACTCGTAACCGATTTTCTCGGTGTTGGTCGAGACGCTCGTCAACGTGGGATAGCTCAACTCACACAGCAATTCGTCATTGTTCACCCCGATCACAGCAACCTGATTGGGAACGGAAAGCCCTGCTGCATGGCAGCATCGGAGCAGCAGATTTCCGCAGACGTCGTTGGCCGACATGATGGCCACAGGATGGGGAAGACTGGTGATCCAGTCCTGAATCCGCTGTAACTCCGCTTCATCCCCGGCTTTCTCGGGATGAGTCAAAAACGTGCCGCAATAGGCGAGGTCTTTCTCGGCAATCAGTTTTTGAAAGCAGTTCTCACGCTGGCAGCTCCAGGCGCGTCGAACTGGTCCGAAAAAGGCGAAGTGGGTATGGCCATTGTTACGAAACTCCTGGACCACCAGTCGAACCACCGACTCATGATTGATCGTGACCCAGGGGACCTGAGGGTCAAAATTGGTGCCGCTGACATTTACGAAGGGGAGTGACGACGCCTTGATTCGCTGATGGATGTCCCCACACTCGATTCGCGCAATCACACCATCGTAGGAGGACAGATCGTCCAGCAGCGGCAGCAGGTCGGACGAACGGCCTTCCCGAAGCGTCATCATCCAGTGTCCGTGCGACTGACTGTATGAGGTCACCCCCCGAATCAGCTTCAATGTAAATGCAGTGGGCGCTTCAATTAAGAGAAGCACTCGACGAAGAACTCTTTGATTGGCCATAACACCAGGTCACGAGGACGGAGAGCCAGCGCACGATCCAAACGTCAAAGCCGATCGTTCCCAACGCCGCAAGCCCCGGAGTCGAATTTGAAAGCAGCCAGAAACGCCCGAGCGATTCACTCCGAACTTTGGTCCGCGGCAAATACTCACGTCCTGAGACTTCAGGACATGAACATCAGAAACAACCCGGCAGCAGCAATACCCGCACCGGAAACCCGTGCCATGTTTGCCACAAGCGTGTTCTGACTTTGCTTAAAAACAACTCCGATTGCCAACCCGACTGCATGAAGTGCGGCCGACCCAGCGACAAAACCGACCATGTAATCCATATCTTGCCCAGTCACAAATTTCCCTTCTCCATGGGCAATCCCGTGAAAAGCACCAAAAAAGGCGAACACGGCAAACAGATACACGTGCGGAGGAACCCGTCTGAATGCGAGTGCCATTCCCATACAAATGAGTGAGACGCAAATCGCCGCCTGCGCGCCCGGTGAAAGATGAAACAACGATCCGAGCAACCCTCCCAGCGAAACACCGCCGAGAAAACTCAACGGTCCCCAGAATAGCGCCCGTCCTCCAACCTGAACGGAGAGGACACCGACTGCCACCATCGCCAGCATGTGGTCAATCCCTGTAAACGGATGGACCGCTCCGGACCAGAAACCATGATCGGGAACCGTTTGTGAGAAGCTTTGAAAATTCGTGTGACTGTGGTGGGGATGAGCCTGAACTGGTGTCGCGTACATCGCCAGCAACAACGCGAGTGCAAAAATTCTCAAACGGCAAAACATGGCGGGCCCCTGGAAAGCGACTATGAACTCATGCAAAGTGCGGCCTCAGCTCGATTCCTTGACGCAAACTTGCGTCAAAATGCGGTTATGAGGCGGCATTCCAGCTAGATTGTGCCAAAGATTATTGCCGTTTCAACAGTTGATGCGGCATTGTGAAAAAACACAAATGATTCTGCAAAAAATCACATTCAATGTGTCATACGGCCGCGGTAACGTACTACGCGACTGGCTAACCCGATGGCAGACGCTTCGGTCGATGTCAATGAAACCAAATCCGTGAGTTGCGACGTGGCTGCCGGTTTTTCACCGATGTAATTTGAGCAATAAATGGATGCCTTATGGCGACACTCGTTAGATAGATCACACCAATCGAATTCACATTCGCATAGCATCAGCAAGGTTGCCATGAGTCCACGCCAGCAGGCCGGAAAATCGATAAAATCAGGATTTACCCTGATTGAGTTGTTAGTCGTCATCGCCATTATCGCCGTGCTGATCGCTCTGCTGCTTCCCGCAGTGCAGCAGGCTCGTGAAGCGGCTCGTCGGGCTCAGTGCAAGAACAATCTGAAGCAGATCGGCCTGGCCCTGCATAACTATGAATCGACATGGAAGGTCTTCCCAACCCATTCGCTGCAGCCGTATGCCGGTCCCCACTGGAAGGACCGCCGCTATAGCTGGTATACCGCGATTCTCCCGCACATCGATCAGGCGAACGTCTACAACTTGTACAATGTCAGCCTCGATTGGCATGACGATGACAATATTCTTGCAGTGGAGTCGAACATTCCCGCGTTTCGCTGCCCCTCTGCGATGACTCGGACCGGGTTTGAATGGACATCGCTGATCTATTACCCGGATGCCAGCCCAACTGCGACCTTCGCCACATCCCCGCGCAATTTTTATTACGGAGGGGTCACCGACTACGCCAACATTGCAGGTGTCAGCTCGGCTCTGAACAACACACTGAATCCCAAGTTTTCCGACAATACCAACCTTGGAGTTCTCCGCAGGGATGTCTCACCACTTTCCTCGGTCACGGATGGGCTCTCCAATACCGTCATGGTCTCGGAATGCGGTAGTCGTCCTCAGCTTTACCAGAAAGGTGTCCTGGTACCAGAGGGGTCGCCAAAAACGTGGGGGACCACCGCCACCAAACCTTTCCCCACGGGGGGAGTTTGGGCCAGCCATAACAAAGGCTTCCTGATCGATGGCGCCCAACCTAACGGTTACACCAATTCGCTCGGTCCTTGCGCAATCAACTGTTCCAATGACAGTGAGATTTACTCATTCCATACCGGGATGGCTAATGCGCTCATGGGAGATGGCTCTGTCCGCAGTCTGGGTGCATCGACCTCGTTACCGATGCTCATTAGTCTGATCACCAGCAACGGTGGAGAAGTCATCTCAGAATTCTAAGGATGACGCTGGGAAGCTCGATTTCAGGAATTCTGGAAAAACATGTTCGACACGATTCAGGCCGTTATCTACCAGTTCTCGAACTTCTTACTCTGGCCATGCTGCGTTCTGTTAATCCTCGGGGTGATTCACACGCTGTTTCTGTTCGGCGGGTTTGTCGTCGAAGGTCTGCAGCGGCGAGGTGCAGCGAAAGCCCTGTCAGACCCGCTCGAGCCTCCTCCCGTGATGAAACGACGCACCGGGATTGCCCAATACATTCGGCAGCGAAACAGCGACCCTGATTGCTCGGCCTGGCTGGCCCTGGACCGAACCGAATCCGCCTTGGCGGCAACCGTCGACAAGGCTCGCTTCTGGATCCGCGTCGGCCCAGCCCTCGGTCTTGCCGGTACGCTGATCCCGCTCGGTCCGGCACTGATGGCCCTGGCAGAGAATAATCTCAAGGCGCTCTCGGCCGGGTTGATTCTGGCGTTCGGAACAACAGTACTGGGGCTCTTTTCGGGTTCACTCGGTTGGATTATTTCCAGCGCGCAGGAACGCTGGTATCGCCTCGATCTGGCCGAGATCCGCCATGCTTTGGAGCAACACGATGCGTAGAAATTCCCGCTCGGGACTGGGACTGCTGCGAGGTGGCGGCGAAGATGACCCGCTGGCGGGGGTCGCCAATCTGTTCGACACCGGAATCGTATTCGCCCTGGGTTTTCTGGTCGCACTGATCAGCGCTCTCAACCTGCTCGCCATGTTCGATCCCGACAGTAAGGTCACCATCACCACTGAACAGGCGGATGGAAGCCTTGAGGTGGTCGTGAAGGATGGCCAGAAAACGACTGTCAGACGAGTGACGAAACAAGTCGGCTCCGGTGACGGAACCCGCCTCGGTGTTGCCTATCGCCTGGCGGATGGCACAGTGATTTACGTACCCGAGAGTAAAGAGTGAGCGACGCCCCCTCAGACGGAAAGCCTTTTGACCGCTCGTGGACTCAGTTCGCTGCCGGTGGCTTTCTGGTAACGCTGTTCCTGAGTGCCGGAATCTGGTTCGGGCTGGAAGTCCGTTCGCGGCCTGCACCCCGCTCGGTTTCCATCCTCATCATCTGTTCTGACCCGGCAGTGGAAAGCCTCAACCGGGGAATCGACCGTCTGCTCTCCAGCGATCCTGGTCTGGCCCGCGAAGTCAGTTTTCAAGTTCGCTCGCCGGGGAACACTGTCGCCGACGCGGAAGTTCCTCAAACCGATCTGCTGCTGGTGGAATTACTCGAAGCGAAGTGGGTCACGGCCAACGAGCCGATCATTCAGGAATCGCACGCGCGGACGCGGCTGGCTTTTGGTCCCAGCGGTCCAGCCATCAACGAAAGTACGCTGACGCAGTTCGGTCTGAAGCAGGACGATCTCGTCGAACCCTACTGGTCAGAAGGGGGACCATCCGACGTTGAGCAAATGCTGCGGCTGGTTCTCAAGCGGTATGCGGGCTATCTCGATCTGGAAGTGGCTCCTCCGGTGAAACGGCCGGAGCAAGGCTATGTCGCCTGGATCGAGGGGGAACCTCGACTGGTCGAAACATGGTCCGAGTGGCAGGTGCTCACGAAGTTCGACCCCACCCGGCCATGTGTCGCCATTCTCGACTTTGCCACGCGAGCCCGTCGTGAAGTCCTGGCCGTTCCGAAAGCGATCGCCGATGCGTGCCAGCAGCAGGGAATTCAGCCGGTCGTCTGTTTTGGTCAACCTGCCAGCAAGGCCGTTCGACAGCTCTTGCTCGACGAAGCGGGCAAACCTCGAATTGATGCCATCATCTCGTTGCATTTGAAGTTCACCGATAAAGAGGCCGAGGCGATCCTGTCGCAACTGGATATCCCGATCATCAACGCGATCCGCATCTATGGCCGAACGGTCGACGAGTGGCGTGACAGTTCGCAAGGTCTGACCACAGGGGAAGTCGCGTGGCAACTGGCCGTCCCGGAACTGGTCGGTCTGGCGCCGCACAATGTCGTCGCCGGACTTGAGCCGACTCGCAGTGGGGTCGAGGCCCAGCCGATTGCCGAACGTGTCACTCGTGTGGCAGCTCGCGCCCGGGCGCTCAGCGAATTGCGTCGGACGCCAGCCGCACAACGCCGCGTTGCTCTGATGTACTGGAACTACCCGCCCGGCAAGCAGAACGTCGGAGCCAGTTACCTGAATGTCGTCCGTAGCATTCCAGTCATGCTGCAATCGATGCGGGATGCCGGCTATCAAGTCGAGAACTTTTCCGACGCCGTTGAGATCGAAAAACGGGTCGTTGATCGGGGACGTAATATCGCGCGCTGGGCCCCGGGTGAACTTGAACGGCTCATCGACGCAGGTGGTGTGGTGACGATCCCTGTCTCAACCTATCAGACCTGGTTCGACGCGTTGCCACGCCGCTTTCGTGACGACGTGACCAAGCATTGGGGACGCCCCGAAACAGCCGACATCATGACCACCCGGCTCGGTGGTGAACTTCATCTGGTGCTGCCGACGATTGAACTGGGAAACATTGTTCTGCTGGTTCAGCCTGACCGGGGTCGAACACAGGACCTCGCCGCACTCTACCAGACGCAGGACCTGCCACCCCACCACCAGTACATCGCGGCGTACTTGTGGTTGCAGAAGGAATTCAAAGCGCATGCCGTCATTCATACCGGCACTCATGGAACGCACGAGTGGCTGAGCGGTAAGGAATCAGGTCTGGCCGGATTCGACGCGGGAGAAGTCCTCGCGGGGGATTTGCCAATCCTCTATCCCTACATCATGGACGACATCGGGGAAGGAATCGTGGCCAAGCGACGAGGTGCCGCGACCATTATTGATCATCTGACCCCTGCCTTGGGGACAAGTTCCCTTCCCCCGGAACTGCAGTCACTTAAGGAACTCATTCAACGCTGGCGAGATGCGCGCGCAACCGGTGGCGAAACGGTCGCTCAGGCGCAAGCCAGCATCGACGCTGAAGTCGTCCTCCGCGGGCTCGATAAGGATCTTGCCGATCGCGGGTGGAGCGAAGCGGATCGCAGTCATCCCGACGCAGAACGGCGCATCAGCACGCTGGAGGATTATCTGGAACAGATTCAGGCCCAGAGCATTCCTTTCGGCATGCACACGTTCGGGGTTTCTCCCATCGACGAGCGGTTGATTGGATTTGTCGATCTGATCCGTGAAGCACACGACGAGAAAACGGCCTCCACGGGCCGACAAAACCTGACCGACAGCGGCCCTGCCGAGCTGGCCGCCCTGCTCCATGGACTGGGCGGGGGATACATCCGCCCCGGTCCCGGTAACGACCCCGTCCGCAATCCCGCAGCCCTGCCCACCGGACGGGATTTCTACGCATTTGACCCTCGGACCATTCCCGCAGTCACGGCAGAAACGCTGGGAAATCAGCTCGCCGCCAGACTCGTCGATGAATTTCATTCCAGCGAAGGTCAGTGGCCGAAGAAGTTT
>NZ_DASWWZ010000148.1:0-1534 GCF_036405755.1 Schlesneria sp. | reverse complement strand
TGGTCCTTGTATCCACCCCGTGAGCGCAAGAGACCGCTGAGGGATTTTCTCTCGCTCGGGTTGATGATGATATTCGTGATGATTGAGAATGCCGCACCCTCAGAAGCATGTTACGACGTCCCGTTCGTCTCTTGCGCATTGAGGGACTCCCAGAGCACTTGTCCCGATTCCATCCTTCGCGGGGCAAAAACCTGCTGGTGATTTGCTGCGCAGGCATCGCTAGAGGTGACTTTTGTTTTGGCTGACCACTGCATGGCTCGTGCTCGGCCCCTGGAGTTACCGGGGCGGGCAAAGGACGACTGCGGGGTAACTCAATCTCGATGGCGAATTGTTCAGTCGGCTTCGAATTGGTTCTCAGCAGAGATTCGCCCTTCGGTATCGGACATCGACCTACTTCTTTTGGGGAAGGCCGAGGGCGTCGGCGCAGTGGGGGTCGTTGAACATCTTCGTGTGGTCATGTTCAACATCCCTGGCAATGACCAGCTTCCATCCAAATGGCCACTGCCGGTCGTCAGCCAGTTTTTTTGCCGCCTTGAACGCGTTCTGACCACGCTCGAACCGTGTTAAACCTTGGACATCGGCAGCAGGCGTGACGTCCAGGTATTCATCCCGTTCGATGTCTTTGGAACCCAGGTAGAGGGTGAGTGGTTGAGCGAGGTAGGCCTTCATTTGATCGTCGGATTGCAGGTGCTGCGGAAGCTGGCCAAATCCGAGTGGAAATTCCGCGCTGCGGTTGGGAAAGAGCAAGGTCCCCGGGTTGGCAGCGACGATCCGCTTGGCGCCAGTATTGACGAACCCCGTGGTCCGCATCAGAAACTGGCCTCCGCCGGAATGGCCGATCAGGTAAAGCGGCATCTCCGGTCGTGCTTCCCTTCGGCGAATCTCCTTCGCGATTCGATTGATGTATTCGCCCGTCCATTCTTCAGGGGGGGCAGCCTCGCCTTCCCGCATGATGCCGCCGAACTGATACTTCCGCTTCGGAAACGTCGTGTCATCGAACTTCGGGGCGACAATCAAGGCTCCAAAGCGATTTCCCATCTCCACCGAGTCATCGCGGTATTCATCCGCGTTTCGCAGGACACCATGAAAGACCATCAGCAACGGTCCGTCGCTGTAGTCCGCAGGCTTGTAGGTGTAGAGGGGGATGGAGACCTCCCCAAACTGCACATCGACAACAGATTTTCCGATCGGTAGCGGTTCGACATCCGCGAACAGCAGACTCATCATCAACAGCACATGCATCAGTGCGAATTCCTCAAATCTGTGATCCCCATGAAAGCCGCCGACGTAGGGACGGGAGTTCCAGGTTGATCATTTCGTCTCGTCACATTCCTGCAGGGCCATCACTGCGAAGGCCGTACCAGCGTGAGTAATATAATGCATGCTGTCTGCGTGGAGCGACCGAGTGAACCAGCGGCCACTTTCTCGCTGATGTGATTTCAGCCATTCAATTCCACGCTGGATTCGGGGATCATCCGCGGCCAAACCACTGCGACGAAGGATGTAAATGACAAAGCCCGTACCATATCCGTCA
>NZ_DASWWZ010000147.1:0-4136 GCF_036405755.1 Schlesneria sp. | reverse complement strand
CCGATGATCGTGATGGGCTACGCATCGACGGCCCAACGTGACGGGGACCTGGCACAGTTTGAACTGCGGCTGGGGAAGGTCGGGATGTTTCAGGCGGACACGGCGTTTGAAACGGTCGCCTATCTGCCAGACGTTCGAATGGCCGCACTGCGGCAAGGCTTGGGCCGGTCTGACGCGATTCATGGATACTGGCGGCAGATCTGGATCACGTTTGAACAACTCAGACCACCGGCATAGGCGGGACCATGTACCTGGGAGGTTTTCAGATCACCGATGTGGGCTGGCTGGGACCGCAGGCCGTGTACTGTGATTTTGATTCGCCGTATGTGGATGGGTGGCTCTGGCAGCTGTACGCCAATCGGACGTTGATCGGGTCGACTCGCCTACCAAGTGAGCGGCGTGTTGTTGGGCAACTCGTCCCCAGCATCTCGCCCACGCCGCTCACTTTGGTGCGAATCGCCGTCGGAGACATCAACGTCGATTATGGCAACCAGATTCCTCGTCAGCCGTGGAATCGGTTTCGTCTGCGGTGGACGACCAGCGGTTCTGCGAACGTCGCACGATTCGCGGTGAAGCGGTCTGCCGTGCCGGGAGGTCCGGCATCTCTGTTCGTCGCCTACGTCCCGTTCAGTGGCGATGGCGAGTACTCGTTTGACCCGGAACCAGTCGACGGATCGGGTGTGTGGACCTACGCGATTGTGCCAGAGGATACGGCAGGTTCCGAAGGTGCACCAATTTCGTCTGCAGTCTCTGTAATGTTACCGCCGGACGACGTCTCTGCAGACGATGCGGGCAAACGATTCACAGTCAATGTTTCGGCGGGCGTTTCGACGGTCGCCTTCCGTTATTGAAGGGGTTAGCGTGCGTTTCTCACAACCAGACGCGTCCAGTCTGAACAAATACTTGACGGTGACGGATCCCGTCCTGAATCAGGTATTCGACCGGGCGGACAATACTTGGAAGTCGTTGGGATCGGCGACGAATCCCGCGTTTGTATGCGCAGAGACCAGCCTGGGGGCGACGTCGCTCTATCACGTCGCGATTCCCCTGGCCACGATCTCGCCCAATATGACTCCGCGGGACATTGTGGTCACCATGTACACTCGCGCGGGCGGGTCCCCGGCGCCGCTCACCGATACGGCGTCAGTCCAGAACTGGGCGCTACGAGTCTGTGCGGGTCAGCAAGTTCCAAACGATCCCGCCGGTGTGCCGTTTGAGGTTGACGTGACAGCCAATCTGACGACCACGATGGGGACGAGCATGCATCTGACTGCGGAGCTGCGGCGGAACGGTGTGACGGTCCCGCTGAAGACGCTGGATCCGGCCGCCACCTGCTCCCTCGTTGTCACGCAGGACGCAACCGCCTCGGCGGGGGCTCGTGTGGCTCAGTTCTCGATGTCGACGGGTGATGTGGGAGTAACGAACGCCAGTCATCGATTCGAAGCGGAATACGCTTCGCCTGGTCTGGCCAGTAACCGGGGTTTCACAGCTGTCGCCACGATCACTGCGGGTGGGGTGACTTATACCGGTTCCTGCAAGTTCACGACGTACTGAGGTGTGCCTGTGTTATTTGCTCGCAATCGCTCCATCTGTCTGACGAATCGTCCATTCGAGGGATCGAAGGGGGCGAAGCTCTACGCAGGCCTCGGGGGACCGGATCAGATTCCGTATCGGCATCATAAGATTCTCGACGGTCGCCACCCGCCGCTGAATCCACCCGCCAGCAATGATACGTCGATTGCGACGGTGGTTTCGCCCGTCAATCAATTTGTGACCGCGTTACCTGCCGCATGGTGGGGACGGGATGATATCTGGCTGCAGGTCCGAACGTTCGAAGGGGACCATGAGAACGAGTCCATCCATGGACCGCGAAACGTGGCACTGGATGGAAACGGGGACGTGATCGGGATTGTGGCGGGTGCAGCGAATGTCCTGGGAGTCGACGTCGGTTCGACGGGATCCGCCACGATTCGATTTGTGTGGACGCCTGAGCCGAATTGTGCCGCCTTGACAGATTTCGCCGCCGTCTGGCTGTCGGGGCCGTCAGTGCTGGGGACACTGCTGCAAGCTCCCTCGGGGTCGCGGATTCAGGCATTTTTGCTGACGGGCCTTTCTGCAGGAACCTACTCATTCCGTCTCGAGGCCCGGGCCGGAGCTGTCGCCTTAGTGCTGGCCACGGCCAATGTGGTGATTCCTGCCGTTCCTTCTACGACCGCCACCCTGACGGCCGTAGAACATTGAAACTGAAAGGCAACTATGCCAACCGCCCCCTCTCGCTCGTCGGCAAGTTCGTTGCTGCTCAATGCCACAAAGTTCGTCGTGCTACTCGGCCCTGACAGCGGGGCAACGCCGACGATGGCCGATGAGGTCGACTACCTGATCCCCTTGTCCGCGTCCATCTCTTCAGCCGGCCGTCGCGATGATGTCTTGACGTTCGCCTGGCGTGATATGCCCCGGCTCGTCGACACGACAACCCCGGTGGGGATGAAGCGGCAGATTGAACTGCGTGCGATCGATGAGAACGGAGACCCGACAATCGTGGTCGGCTGGGGCCAGATGGCCCGGCAGCCGCAGAGGATTGATGAGTCAAGCGAGGTCGTATCGATCGAGGCTCGCATCGGTGACCAGCATTTCGGCAAGCGATTGACCTTCTATCCGACGTGGTCAGTCGTCACGAGTAGCCGCCTGGACGTTGATCGTGAACTGGTCTTTAACCCTGAAATTGACGGTGTCGTCAGGCCGAATCGAAGCTGGAAATCGGACGGAACGAATCAGTGGAACTACGTTCTCGATTGGGATTCAATCTGGACGCCTCGGGCAGTTTCGTTTCAACAGGGAACGGCATCGCTCTGGACGGTGCAGGAAGTCGTGCTGGCTCTCTGCTGGTGGCTGAACCCGGAACAGACCTACATCAAGAATCCCACGAAAGCTGAATTGGCTGCGACGTGGAGCCAGTTTGGTGAAGTGCCGCCGATTAAGAATGTCGCAATTCCCTATGGCGCGTCGCTTCCTGATGCTTTGGACGCTTTACTCATTCCTCTGCATATGAGTTGGCATTTGGAGCACTCGATCGAGGGGGGAGAGCGGAAGACACGTTTGCGATTCTTTCAGCGGGGTACCGGTCCCACAAAACAGGTACTGATGCAGCGGCCGGGGGAATCACGCGATGTCAAAAAGACAAATATCCTCAGTTTTGATGCGTCGTATTCGGTGATTGATTTGGCAAACCGGATCGAGTGCTACGGCCAGTTGGAACAAGTGGAACTGACCTGCATTCTCCGGAAGGGCTGGCGAACTACTTACGACACGGTTCCGCTCAGCCAATTAACGGTCGGGCAGTCGATGTACAACACGAATCCGGAGATTGGTCGTCTTTGGGTGTTGAACGAGTCAAACGAGTACGATGGTTTGCGGCCGGAAATCACGGGCGTTCATGGCGGGGATCTGGACGCTGCGGATTTCACGGGGAAATTGGTCCGCCGCCGACGGCGGTTCTTACGGTGCCTGAGTCAGCATGTCGATGCAGACGACAGGGAATCGAACGGGTACCGCGTCGACTGGTGGGACGCGTTTCAACCTGGTGCCACGAATCCTGAAACCAAGAGTGATCCCGGCTGGAAGCGCGTCAAATGGCCGTTCGCCGTGCTGGAAAAACAGTGCGGCATCATGTTCGACGGGGAGACGCCTCCCGAAGAACTGTGGCGTAAGATTCGGTCTGGCAATGCGGCGCAGGCGCTGGTCAGAATCACCGCCACGATTGTCGGGGATCGTCGCGTCTCTGGTATCGCCACCAGAAAGCCGGACTCTGTGAACGGACTGGATATGACGCTGGTCCTGGACGTATCCGACAAGTTCCAAAAGTCGAAGATTTCGACAAGGTCCATTTACTCCGGGGCCCCGACAGAGGCCCGGGACGACACAACCGCGATCAAGGAATATGCGGACAAGGTTCAGGGGATCGAAGATGTGATGCGTCTGGATTGTTCGATCCGGCTGGAAAGGTTCCTGCATCCCGAATTGAAGATCGGCGACTTGCTGCCGAAAGTCAGCGGCCGGAATTTGTCGTTGAAGCTGAATTCGACCGGTCGGGCGCCGCAGATCATCGGGTTCAACATGGACTGTCAGCAGCAGTGTAT
>NZ_DASWWZ010000146.1:0-9849 GCF_036405755.1 Schlesneria sp. | reverse complement strand
TCCTGACCAGATATGTCAGGATTGCAGACACAATGACGCCAAAGATGCAGGTGATGAAACCGCTGGTAATGGCTCTGGAATAAGACCGATCCATCGCCGCCAGGCGTTCCTGTCTTCTTTGTCGCTCGACCGACCTCATCTCTGTAATCTCGGTCCGAACGGCATCCATCGCCGCTTTTCCCCGGTCCGTAGCGACCACGTCCCGAGCAGGTTCAAATCCACTCTGCCGACGCAGCGCGATTGTCTCTGCGAGTTCGTCGAGCTTGTCGGTGATCCCTGCTTCAAGGAACGCAATTCGCGATCGCTGTTCTGAGCTGTGATTCATCATTCGATCCAGGTCGACGAGTCGAGATCGAATGCGCACCACGGCCACCGTGTAGGGTTCCAGGTATTTCTCGTCCCCTGTAATGACGAAACCCCGCTGCCCCGTTTCTGCATCCGCGGACAAGGCGAGAAGATCCGTCAACCCCATCAACAGCTCATGGGTATCAGCAATCTGCCGAGCGTTACGACTGAGCGCCAATGTGTTCGTGTAAGAGATAACCCCACTGAAAATGAACAGGATAAGTGCAGCGACCATCCCGAGAATAATAAAAGTCTCAGATCGAAGAGTCAGCGTCGTGGGCGAAATGCGGCTTTTCTTCATCAAGCAAGTTCACATTCTGAGGTCGGCAAAAAACAGGGAGAGGAAACAGTACAACGATCACCGGTTATCAGACAACCTGGTCAAGAATAGACCACAGTGAAGCCCGATCGTCCCAATCGACCAGTGAGCCACTTATATCTAGACACTCGATAGTCCACCGTCGGATCCAGCCGCGACGCGAGGCACTCTGCATTTTTTATACCAAAGATCATGGCTATCAGGAGTACCAAGAGAACACCTTGGAGGCAGATTTCCAAGCAGTGAGACGGACCAACAAAATTCTCCTCAAGCGTGCGACTTCGCAACCCACGCTGAACTCGGCGCGAGCAGACGTGACATGGAATCTTGCTGGCGCAAATTCGTGGTGGTCCACGCGACGTCTCCGCACATGCGTTCCAGGCAGCAGGGCGGTGCAACCACCTTTGTCCATCTGCACTGAAGTCAAGCATTGGTTTCGCTGCTTCCCGCTGGCTCCGGTCAGAGAAGCAGCCCTCTCAAGCCAGTTCCGTCTTCTCACATATCAAAGTCGGTCCGGCAGCGACCCAACTGTCTTGTCGAGGCTGTTGCGTTCTACCTCTGCATCTGCCGCTACAGGATTTAACCACCTGAAATCGATCGCTAGAATGCCCTGCACGAAAAGCCCTAAGCTGAAAGTCAGTTCATGAATCCGCATCCCCCTCAAGAACTCCTCGAACAAACCCACTCTTTCCCCGGACGATTCGTTTTTAAAGCGATTGGACGTCCAGCAGATGATTTTGCTTCCCGCGTGGTCGCCGTTGTACGGCTGACTCTGGAACTCGATTTCGATCCTCCTTATGAACTGAAGGAGACCGCTGCGGGACGACATGTCTCGGTGACCGTCGAACCCCAGGTTGAAACATCGCAACAAGTGATCGATATCTACAGCGCCATTCGAAATCTCGAGGGTCTGGTCATGCTGTTGTAACCTGCGCCCATGCACGTTGCGGTAGATCTCCGAACAATCAGACTGCACCTTTGGAGCATTGCTTCAGGCGTGCGCGCAGAGGTCTGGTGCGGTGGCTTTCACCATCATCGCCGGCCCCACGATCGGGCGATACGGTGTCAAAGGTGACGCGGTAAAGGTGACGTGGTGAGGAGAAGTCGCCCCGAACCAGTTTGAGCGAGCGAAGCGTCATCCGCAGAGTTGGACGTGCACCTTCGCGTTAGCGAGTCTTCAGACACTGCAGCAGCAGGACTTCGAATTCGTTCCAGTCGAAATCGGGCTGGTCCAGAATGACCTCCAGTCGACTGTCTCGGCGATAGGGAATCGACTCGTACGTCAGTTCCCCACCAACACGATTGTAGAGAATCCATTCACTCCCGACGTTGAACACGCCCTTCAAGCGGTGAACATCGAGGCTGCCGCTAAAGAGTTCGAACAGGCTGATCTGACGGAACGTGTCCAGCGGTGAAAAGATCCACCCGCATGCCGCACGATCGCTCTGTCGACTCTCTTTTCGTACGGGATGCCCGGGGAGCAGCATCGAAATCAGCGGACGATCACCAACCCGAACTGTCTCACTCGCGCTGGTTGTGGTCACGTCAGGTTCAGGACGCGCAGGATGAGCATCCGGAAACAACGCGGTCCGCTCTGGAGAGATATCCGTATCTAGCAGCGATCGATCGATCCGGCCCCCAGTCGTCGTCAGAACCTGAGCCTTGGGTGGAAACAGTCCATTCAAGAAGGTGAGAAATTCACGAAGTCGATCAGGGGAGGTGCGATCGAGTTTGTTCACGACGACGACGTCCGCCATGTGAAGCTGATCCTGAAAGACGTTCACATTCGTGACGGCGGGATTGGCATAGTCAGCCGGATCCGCGAGACAGATCGTGGCTCGCAGATCGACAATCCCGCGGAACCAGGGTCCGCGCAGAGTGTCGAGAACCTTCGCAGGATGCCCCAGTCCAGTGGGTTCAATCACAACGCGATCAGGATTCGTCTGACGGATCAGTTCCATCAACGAGAATTCGATCGGCGAATCAGACGAGCAGCAAAAGCACCCGCCGGCAATCTCAGTGACGGCAACGTTGTCCGAACCCGCCGATTCAATCAATGCCCCGTCGATACCGACTTCACCAAACTCATTGACCAGAACGGCCCAACGCTCTCCCGCAGGCTTCTGACTGATCAGGTGTCGGATCGCGCTCGTCTTTCCCACCCCCAGAAAGCCCGTGATCAGGTTTGTCGGAATCCGCTTTCGGTCGGTCATAAACATCGGCAATCGCAATGAGAAGAAATTATTGAGGTTTCTCACCAACATACAGGGTGGCAATGCCAAACGTTAGTGGCGTGAACGTCACCTTGGTCAGCCCGCACGACTCCAGTTTGTCTGCCAGTTCCTTTCCGTAAGGGAACTCAGAAACCGACGCAGGCAGATACTCATACGCCGACTGCTTGTTTTTTGCGAACAGCTGGCCAATCCGCGGCAAAACGTGTTTGAAGTAGTTGCGGTATACGAAGTTGAACATCGGGTTCGTCGGCATCGAGAATTCCAGGATGGCAACCCGTCCACCCGGTTGGCAAACGCGGGTCATTTCCCGAATCCCCACTTCCGTGTTCGTCACATTTCTGAGACCGAACGCCACCGAAACAATTTGAAACTGATTATCTTCGAATGGAAGCTGCTGTGTGTCGGCTTCGCGGAACGTCAAACTCGCCGCTCCTTCCGCGATCTGCTTTCCAAACTGGCGATCCCGTTTCCCTTCCGCGATCTTCAGCATTTCCGGAGTAAAGTCCGTTGCCATCACCGGGATTTTCCCTCGACCGGCTTTCCAGTAAGCCAGAGCCAGGTCGCCCGTTCCCGTGCAGACATCCAGAATCGGCGCGGTCCCGGAAGGGGCCACCTTACGGATCGTCTGAGCACGCCAGTAGTAATCCACGCCTCCGGAAAGCACGTGATTCATGAGGTCGTATCGGCCCGAAATCTCGCCAAACATCTGACGGACGCGGGCTTCCGATTTATCAACAGTCGCAGACATATTTTACTTCAGCTGGTAGTGTAATTTTTCAATTGCAATGTCGCGGAATGGCGGAACGGCTCTCCCATCCAAAGGAGAGTGCCCACATCAATTACAAACCTGGCCAGACCTGTCCTCAGTGGGACCCAAACGCCTGATCTTAAGTTTGCAGTCAATGTGACAGCATCAATCCGCCAATCCATATTCGGCCCAACGCTCCGTAACGCGAGCCATCATTTCGTCCGAAGCCTGCAGCGTCTCGGGCCACGGTCGCTCTGACTCTCTCGAACTCTTGCGAGTCGCATCGATTCCGACCCGACTGGCAAGCGACTCCGTCAGTGGAGTGTAGTCATCATCTCGCGCCAAACCATCTGAGAAGAGAAAATCTCGACTCGGACACGTATTTGTTCCCACTGTAAACCAGACGGCCGCCTCGTTCTGGACGTCAACGTCTTCGTCGACAATGACAATCATCTTGGTCTGCCCCAGTTCTTCGAGTCCCCACAGGGAATGAAGGATCCGCCGTGCCTGGAATTCAACCGTCTTGCGAATGCGGACAAACAGGATGTTTCGGCCCGCCGCTGAAAATGGCTGGTGCAGATCCATCACTTCCGGCAACAGGCGTTTGACCATCGAGAGCTGAATTCGCTCGCGAGCAGCGGTGATCCAGCTCTCTTCGCTCGGGGGCAATCCGACCACCGTCGCGGGAAACACAGGATTGGCGCGATGCGTAATCGCGGTCAGTTGGATCAGCGGCAGTTCTCGAGAAACGTACGAACCATTTCCCCGGGCGACGGTTCGCGCTCGGGACGTCCTTGAATTCGCCGCGTCAATGTACCCTTCGAGGATAAATTCGGATCCTGCCGGAACTTCGATTTCATTCGTCCGGCAGCGAACCAGTTCCAAACTGGCGCCGCGAAGTTGTCCGACAAACCCGCGCACATCCCCAACCCAGGGAAGTCCCGTTGCCACGCGGAGCAGGGGGTCGCCTCCCAAACTGATCGAGACCGGAAGATTTTGTCCAGAGCTGATGGCGGCGTGGATAATGTCTCGCTGAACCGGATGTTCGTCATACCAGCCCAGTTCACTTTGTCCTGCCACAACGAGCGGCGACTGGAAAAGATGGAGCTTGCGTGTTTGCGGGTGAACCACGGCCAGCTGCCCGGACGTAATGACAGGATCCAGTTCCCCTTTCCAGTTTCGGGGTATGGGCAGATCCCACAGGTTTACGTCACGCCCGACACGGACCACCTGCTGGCACGCTGCAGTCTTGACCAGCTTCGGCGCAAATTGTCCCATCGATCCCCGTGACGGGACCAGCTTGAGCGAGTCGAGCCAGCTTGCCGGCTGAGCCAGTTCCAGGCGTCGTTCGACCTCGCCGCAAACCTCGGTCAGGTCCGATACCCCCAGACACAGGCAGATTCGTCGACGACTTCCCAGCAGGTTTGTCACGACAGGAATCGTGCTATTCTTTACATTCTCGAAGAACAGGGCTGGACCGCTGGGAGTCGCCTTTGTCGCGCGATCGGTGATCGCAGCAATTTCGATGGAGGAATCAACCAGCGCAGAGACGCGGACAAGCTCATTGTTGTCCTGCAGCAATGCGAGGAAATCGGCCAAAGAGGCATGCGACATAATCGTCCAACATCTTCAGGAATGGCAACATTCCCTTCCAGGGTCGTTCACGATCTGGCTCAAGGTCGTCACGATCAGCGAGCCAGGATTCTGATACAGTCAATTGGTGTGGGCACTGAACGCGACCGCCCGCAGATACTAGGAAAACGAGCATGGAATTACGAGCATTTGCTGAACGAGTTCTCCTGAGCGACTCGCTGGAAGTCAAAATTCAACGCATGAGCGAAACTTTGACGGACGAGAATCCGGGGCCATCCGTCCGCCTTGCCGAGCCTGTTCGCCCCGCCAATCTGCAGTTTGCCCCGCGACGGGCCGCACCGTCGATGCCGCATCCGTCGAACTTTTCAGACCCCCGAAAACGGGCGATCGCTCATCACATCCTCGCCAACCACGAGCTGCAGGCTCTGGAAGTCATGGCCTGGGTCCTGCTCGCCTTCCCGGATGCCCCGACGGAATTTCGAATGGGACTCGCCGAAGTCATGGCCGACGAGCAGCGGCATACACGCATGCACGCAGATCAGGCCGCAGACCTGGGTGTGCAGTTCGGCGATCTGCCGGTCAACTGCTACATCTGGAAGAAGGCCCAGGATTTTCAGTCGGTGCTCGACTATCTCGCCGGCATCCCCCTCACCTTCGAGGGACGCAATCTGGATCACACGCTCGAATTTGAAGAATACTTCGCTGCCGCAGGTGATTCACGCAGCGCCGCGATCATGAAGGCGATCCACAAGGATGAAATTCATCACGTTGCCTTCGGCCTGAAATGGCTGAGGATTCTCAAACCTGCTGCGCAAAGCGAATGGGATGCCTACGTCGAACACCTGCATTGGCCGCTTCGCCCCGAGAAATCGGTGGGAGACATCTTCCACGAGGCCCCCCGAATTGCGGCAGGTATGTCCCGTGAATTCATCGAGCGCCTTCAGGCACCGGAACCGAATGAAGGATCGTCGACCGAGCCTGCGGGCCGCTGAGCACAACAACGGATTACTGCGAAATTGAGTACGTGAAGCGTTCTGATCGGCGACATCCAAGTCCGCTCAAGAAACGTCCACCCGTACATGAAAAAACACTGCTTGACCGGAACAGTCAAGCAGTGTCATCGTTTCTGTCACGTCAAACGGTTGGGGAGGTCCGCCTGATTACAGACCTGGCTCAAGTCGAACGAGCCCTCCGGTGGGCTTTTCGCCAGTGTTCTCACCCGTGCCGAAGACGGTGAGGTACAGTGTCCCCTCTTTGTCAAAGGCCAGGGCCGTTGGTCGATCAAGACTGACAATCTTCTTGGCAGTGACCGCTTCTTCGCCCACTTCCAGTTCGAACAGTCCGCCATTTCCCTTGATCTCTTCAGCCCAGGCAAAATCGGTGGCGTACAGTTTTCCCGTCTTGGGACTGTAAGCCAGACCGGTGATGTCGTTCAGGCCTGTCGTCAACTTTTTGGTCAATTTGCCTTCTTTGTCGTAGAAGGTCAGCAGAGAATCACCGGGGACGGTCATCTCGCCCATCTGACCTACGACCAGGCTTGAGCCATCGGGCGTAACGGTGATCGCAACGGGTGCGTCGACTTCGGTCGCTTCCTTCGTAGCGATCGTGCCGGTCAATTCACCTGGCTTGCCGTCGACGATTTTTGCCGTGGCGATCCACCCCTTGGTGTCGTCACCGTTGGAGGTGACGTAGATCGTGTCATTCCAGACAATAGCGGCGTAATAGTTCCCTTCGCCCTTGTAGTTGATCTCAGGATTCCCTTTGATCGGACCAAGAGCAAATTCGGTCTCCGTGGCCTTACGTGGCTTGGCGGGAAGCTCGTCAGCGATCTTGTAGACACGGACCAGCTCTTCACCGTCCTGAAGGCCCCCATCCGGGACGATCAGTCGGTCAGTGCCCCACAACGTCACCCCCAGAGGTCCGATATTGTATTTGGGTCCTTTGCCGTAGACGTCTGTGGGAAAGCCTTCGACTTCCAGATAGACCTTGCCGGGAGTCGACCGATCCCAGCGGAAGACTCCTTGATTCGAGGTCACGAAGACATGCCCCGTCCCCGGATGGACGGTAACGCCCGAGGGATTATTCAGGTGCTTCACCAAGAGTTTCGGAGTAGGCTCCGCTGGCTTCTCCGCCGCCTCTTGGGCGTACGACATCGGGGCGAACGCCAGAACCGCGAGTACCGCAGTTAACGGTTGAACAAACAATCGACGCATACTCACTCCATTCATCCATACCACAGAAAGTTTCACCGCGCAACACCATCTATGAATCACTCAACCAGACCGGGAAATCGATCTGAAGAAGTCCACATAGGAAATGCATCCCTGCACTCGCCCTCGTTTGCGGAAGACGACTGCCACTCCCTCTGACGCCCCGCAAGGCTTCAGTGGAAACAAGCCGTGACGCTGTTTCAATTACTTCATCAGCGTGGTGATCGTACTGGACCTTGACCCACGATTCAATTTTACAGCGGAATCTCTCTTCAGAGCACCGACTTTTCATTCCCCCAGTTTGACGACAGGGAAGGTCGCTGACACACTTAACACGCGGTCGATCGTGAAAGGCAGTCAAGACGATCTGGCATCGGCTCGCACCACTGCTCGTCCGAATGACTATCTCACGGTTGGCATTCAACCTGGGATCGCTGCCTCCCCCGATTGCCCCCCCGCTCGTCACATTCCCCTGTAATTGGACCTGAAGAGATTGATCGAGGCCCTGGACATGATTCGCCCTTTCGTACTGACAATTTTATTTTCCATCTTTGCCGCGAGCCCTTTAGTGAGGGCTGGGGATTGGCCGAGTTGGCGAGGACCAACCGGAGACGGGATTTCGACCGAGAAGAATCTGCCCGTCGAGTGGAGCCCGACACAGAACGTTGCCTGGAAGCTTGAACTCCCTGGCCCCGCCGGTTCGACACCTGTCGTATGGGGCGATCGCATCTATCTGACATCAACGGCCGAAGACGGCAAACTGGTACTGATTGCCGTGTCACGCGATGGCAAGGAACTCTGGCGGCAGACGGTCGCCCAGGGGAACAAGGATGTTCGGGGTGACGAAGGAAACTCAGCTTCACCTTCACCCGTTACAGACGGAAAGCACGTCTGGACATTCTTCGCGAACGGCATCCTGGGTTGCTATACCGCAGACGGGGAGGAAGTCTGGAAATTCGACGTGCAGGACCGGTACGGAAAGCTGGAGATCGCCTTCGGCCTGACAGCCTCACCGGTGCTGCACGAGGGAGTGCTTTACCAGCAGTTGATCCACGGGGACGGCGATGCCGCCACACGGGAAGCCTGCGTCGTGGCTCTCGATGCCGCCACGGGAAAAGAAATCTGGAAAGTCGATCGTCCCAGTGACGCCCATTCCGAAAATGAATCGTCCTACGCCTCAGCAATCCTCTACGATGATGGGAACGAAAAGTTCCTGCTGTCTCATGGGGCCGACTTTGTCGTCGCTCACGATCTCAAGGATGGGCATGAGCTCTGGCGATGCGGCGACTTGAATAAGAAATCCAACTACGATCCCACGCTGCGGTTCGTGGCTTCCCCCGGAGTTGCAAAAGGACTGATCGTCGTCCCCAGCGCCAAAAAGGGGCCTGTCGTGGCTCTCAAGCCCAACGGCCGCGGAGATATCACCAAACAGAGCGAATTCCACTGGTGGTCCTCCGCAAGAACCCCCGATGTCCCCTCTCCATTGATCGTGGGTGATCTGGTCTACCTGTGCATGGAAAACGGTGACCTCGCCATCCTGCGCGCCAAGACCGGCGAACAGCTCGACTACCAGCGCACCCACCGTCAACGCCACCGCGCCTCACCCGTCTACGCCGATGGCAAGATCTATCTCACCGCCCGCGATGGCCAGGTGACCGTCGTCAAGGCCGCTGAAAAAGTCGAAATCCTCGCCGAAAACCAACTGGGCGAAGACATCTCCTCGTCCCCCGCCATCTCAAACGGAGTCATCTACATCCGCTCCTTTCAGCATCTTTGGGCCATTGCCCAAGGGAAGTAAAACCGCGAAGATCAACCTAGGCGTGCCCCGCGGCACGCCTGGAATTTTGGTGAGAAGATTGCAGTACGCCCAAGACGCCAGTCACAACGTGCCCACAGCTGCGGTGGGCATCGTCGACAGCAACTCAATCCGCTCAGCTGAAGCAAAAATAGAAAGGGGTTGCAGTGTGGGGAAAGAATCGAACCCCACTGCGACACCCAATCATCAGTTCAAATATTTCGTTCCGAGATGTTACCGCTGCCGCGGTCCGAACGGCGCCACTCGAGTCTCGAAAGTGGCGGGGGGGCAGAAGGAAACAAGCAATTCGAGTCGCCTGACAAGGGACCGCAAAGACGACCTCCAACAGGCTGTAGAAATCACAGGCAGTCAAAAAACGAGGTGGGCGTCCGAGCAGTCTCGAGCTCAGCGAGAGGCTGGTAGTGAACCAGCCCCCTGTTCTCTTTCTCAACCGGCAACGCGATCTGGATGACTCCCTCGCCAGACGAACGCTTGCTGAAATCGCCCCCAGCGGGATGAGTCCCGCTGCCCTGATCAAATTGCAAGCTGCCGTTAAGCGACCGCCAAAGTCGACGCTAAGCCCACCTACCCGACCGGGATAAACC
>NZ_DASWWZ010000145.1:0-8887 GCF_036405755.1 Schlesneria sp. | reverse complement strand
AACCACGAAACGACGCAACCGACTTCCCCGACCAGAAATGGTCGGTCGGCGAACTCACCCTGCGTCAGACGATCGGTTTTCCAGATGCCATCCAGTCACGAGTCACCTCTGTCGGAACTCACGACAGGTCCGAGCGGATGCAAGACGACAGTGAAACGATAACGGTCAACGATCGGTGACCTTGCCTGGCCTCGAGGGCATCCACGGATCGTACCCTGACCGATGACCGAGAACCGAATAGACGAGCGACCCACTAAGGGAAGACGAAGATATCATGACGACAGAAACAACGACCGTAGACGACGAAATCGGTGTTGGCGATTACCAGTACGGATTCCATGACCCCACCGACAAGTATGTTTTCAAGAGCCGTCGGGGTCTTGATCGCGAGATCGTCGAACAGATCTCTGAGATGAAGAACGAGCCGAAGTGGATGCGTGACTTCCGGCTGGAAGCTCTCGATCTCTTCTTTCACAAGCCCATGCCCACCTGGGGTGGTGACATGAGCGAACTCGACTTCCAGAAGATGTTCTACTTCGTGAAGGCATCGCAAGGGCAGGAAAAGTCGTGGGAGGATGTTCCTGACGATATCCGCAAAACCTACGATCGACTCGGGATTCCCGAGGCCGAAAAGAAGTACCTCGCAGGTGTCAAAGCCCAATACGAGTCCGAAGTCGTTTACGGCAGTCTGCAGGAAGATCTCAGCCGCCAGGGTGTGATCTTCACCGACACCGATTCGGCGTTGCGTGATCATCCAGATCTGTTCCGCGAATACTTCGGCAAGGTCATTCCCTCTGCTGACAATAAATTCGCCGCGCTGAACTCCGCCGTCTGGTCGGGTGGCTCGTTCATCTACGTCCCGAAAGGGGTGAAGATCGAGTTCCCGCTGCAAGCCTATTTCCGCATCAATACGCAGAACATGGGCCAGTTCGAACGGACCCTGATCATCGTGGACGAAGGGGCCTCGATCCACTACGTCGAAGGCTGCACCGCCCCCACCTACAGCAGCGACAGCCTGCACTCGGCCGTGGTCGAGATCATCGTCAAACGAGGGGGCCGCTGCCGTTACACGACCATTCAGAACTGGTCGAACAACGTTTACAACCTGGTCACCAAGCGAGCCCAGGCGTACGGTGATTCGCTCATGGAATGGGTCGACGGTAACCTCGGCTCGAAACTGACCATGAAGTATCCCGCCATCTACCTGATGGAACCGGGTGCCCGAGGCGAGACCCTGTCGATCGCCTTCGCGGGCAAGGGTCAGCATCAGGACGCCGGAGCCAAGATGGTTCACTGTGCTCCGCATACGTCCAGTCGCGTGATCTCCAAGAGTATCTCGAAGGACGGAGGTCGGGCGGGCTACCGTGGCCTGGTGAAAGCCACTCACGACGCTCATCACTGCAAGAGCAACGTCGTCTGTGACGCGCTGATCCTCGATCCACACAGCCGTAGCGACACTTATCCGTACATCGAAGTCAATCACGACAATCTGACGATCGAACACGAAGCGTCCGTCTCCAAGATTGCCGAAGAACAGTTGCTGTATCTGATGAGCCGCGGGATGACCGAGACCGAAGCTTCGGCGATGATCGTCACCGGCTTCATTGAACCGCTCGTCAAAGAATTGCCAATGGAATACGCAGTCGAAATGAATCGGCTGATTGAATTACAAATGGAAGGGAGTGTCGGGTAATTTCCGAAGCCATGTTGACTGTGACACCCTCTCATGCGGCGTTTGGTACTGACGCCTTCGAATCGTTTCTTGCCTCGCGCCGCGAACCATCGTGGATGAGCGACCTGCGCCGCGGTGCGTTCGAAACCTACCGTGAACTGCTCCAAACAGAACTCGATCCGGAAGAATGGAAGCGAGTCGATACGCGGGCTTTCCGCGCAGACAAGTTTGCCATCCAGACTCCCTCGACAGCAAATGCGGTCGCTGCCTTTGAAACTCTCCTCGCAACCCGAGCCGAGTTCGCTGGCTTCGTCAGTCACATCGATGGCGCCAGTTCGCCTTCGAAGCTCGACGAGGACCTGGTCAAGCAGGGGGTTCTGTATGGAAACCTATCCGACTTACTCCAGACTCACGGCGACATCCTCAAGCCGCACCTGATGACCCGAGCGGTCAAGCCGGAAGCAGATCGGTTTGCCGCCTGGCACTCCGCCTACTGTACGGGCGGGACCGTCCTGTATGTTCCCCGCAACGTCCAGATCAGCAAACCGCTGTATAGCCTGATCGGTCTGGCTGCCGCGGGTGCTGCCGATTTCAGTCACACGCTGGTGATCCTGGAAGAAGGGGCTTCTGCCACACTGCTGGAAGAAACGTCGTCGACCTCGCCGGACCTGCCCGGGGTTCACGTCGGCGCTGTCGAACTGCTGCTCGCACCTCGCTCAAACCTTTGTTACGTCCAGCTTCAGAACTGGAACGACAAGGTCTGGCATTTCGCTCACCAGGTGGGTCGTGTCGACGCGAGTGCCTCGCTGCAATGGACCGTGGCTGGTCTGGGCGCCCGGTTCGCTCACGTCCACCAGGATGTTTTCCTGGACGGAAAAGGGGCTGCCGCCGAAGTGAACGGCGTCACGTTCGCCACCGAAAAGCAGCTCCTGTCGTACTACACGCAGCAGACTCACAACGCGCCCCATACGCGCAGCGACCTGCTTTACAAAGACGTCGTCCGCGACAACGCCCGCTGCGTTTGGCGTGGAATGATCAAGGTCGCCAAAGACGCTCAGAAAACAGACGGCTACCAGCGAAACGATAGCCTGCTGATGAGCGAAACGTGCCGCGCCGATGCCATCCCCGGTCTTGAGATCGAAGCGGATGACGTCCGCTGTACCCACGGTGCCACCTGCGGTCGTGTCGATGAAGAGCAATTGTTCTACTGCATGTGCCGAGGACTCAGTCGGGCTGAAGCCATGCACCTGATTGTGGAGGGATTCTTTCAGCGGGTTTATGACCGCATCCCGGTCGAAATCGTGCGAGAAACTCTCGGACAGGCGGTTGAGCGAAAACTGGGAATTGGCGGACTGTAAACCACAGTCAGTCTCTCCCGTTTGAGCTGAATTCCATTGCGGCTGGTGAGGGCAACGCAGCGCCACAGACGGTGTTTCGTCGGTGGCGTTCTCGCCTGTCACAAGCCCGATCATCGCCCCTGTACCGGTGCCCCAGTAAAGAATGTGAAGTGCATGTCTGAATTTGAACGAGTTGCGTCTGTAAGCGAAGTTCCCTCCGGGGGGCGATTATCGATTCTGGTGGACGAGGTTCCTTCGTTGCTGATCCGGATCGGGGACGATTTTTTTGCGATCGAGGACGTCTGTTCTCACGATGGGCAGCCATTGACGAATGGGCCCGTCGAAAACTGCTCGATCGTCTGTCCCCGGCATGGAGCGCGATTCGATCTTCGAACGGGGAAACCCCTTTGCATGCCCGCCATCGAACCGATTTCTACCTTTGAAGTCCAAGTTCGCGACGGCGACATTTACGTGAGGCCCCGCACATGAACCCTGAAACGCATTCCATTCCAATCGCTCCCGCCACCGATTGTTGTTCTGACAATCATTCTGCAGCCGGAGAGACACCGACGTCCGCAGATAAGTCCGCGACGACATCAGAAGGTTGCTGCCAATCATCAGCATCTACGCCCGCAGCCACAGCCGAGGCGATTCCGTCGACCAATCCAAGCTGCTCGTCAGCTACAGCCGGTGCTGAAGCCTCTCCAGAGGCCGCTGCTTCGGAAGCCGGGGAAGAATCCGCACCCGACGATGCGGCTCTGATTGACGCCCTGCGGGAAGTGATCGACCCCGAACTCATGATCAATATCGTGGATCTGGGACTGGTCTACTCCATCAATCACACCGAACGAAAAGTGCTCGTCGAGATGACGTTGACCAGCCCGGCTTGCCCCGCGGGTCCGCAAATCATCTCGCAAGCGAAAATGTCGCTGGAAAAACTCTCCGGCGTGGATCAGGCGGAAATCAAGTTGACGATGACCCCGCCGTGGACGCCCGACCGCATGACCGACGATGCACGCGATCAGTTGGGAATTTTCTGATCGCTGGCATGAATCCCGCATTGCGACGATGTCACAAAGCAACCAATCGAAAAGCCCCTGCGAGGATTTCCTGGCAGGGGCTTTTTGTTTGGTTATCTCTGACGAACGTGCCAAACATGCACGTCAATCAGAGGGCCGCATGAGTCGTCGCCGCAGCGACCGGAGCATACCTGGTAATGATTGTGGCAATCATCAGGTAGACGGGAATACCGATGGTGACGTTGTAACTGAAGGTCACCCCCAGTGAGGCAGCGAGCGGCAAGGTGGGACTGGCTTCGGGAATCGCCAGTCGCTGGACTGCGGGAAGAGCGATATACGAGGCGGCACCACATAGGACAGCGAACAGCACATACGTCCCCAGCTCCAGTTGCTGTCCCAGGAACAGGCTGTACCCATGGGCGATCAACATCCCCATGACTGCGAAGACGTTCGGAGCCACTAACGCGAACGTCACAAACTGCCAGCCTGCATTTCTCAGATCCTTGAGCTTCTTGGAAGCGGTCATTCCCATCTCCAGCAGGAAGACACACAGCAGTCCGTGGAACAGATTCACGAACAACGCGTCGTCCATCGCTGTCACTTTTTCACCTTGCAGTCGCGAGATGAAACCGATGGCGATACCCGCGAACAACAGGAAGATTCCGGGATTCAGGAAGACTTCGTGAAGCAGTTCCTTGCTCAAGAAAGCACCCCGCACTTTCTGAGTGGGTGCATCCTCTCCCGCATGAAGGTCGACTTCCTGCAGAGCAATCGTTGCCTCCGCTTCGTCGGCGGCGTTTTGTGCTGTCGTGGAACTTTCGGATTCTGTCGATTGAGTTCGCAGGGCAGCCGTATTCCGTCCCCCTCTTGCTGTTCCGCTGACCGATGATCGGCCCGCTTTCGACACACCGTTTGATCGAACGTGGGCATGTCCGGCTCCCACGGCAGCGTATTCTTCCTCCAGAGCGTACTCGTCTTCGTAGTCATGCTCCTGTTCGTCGAGATCCTCCTCATGTTCGTGCTGGGGCGGGATGGCTCTGCGAAACTGGCCATACCCAGCCTCACCCGGCATATTCCCCTTGGCGTCCATTCCCCGCTGCCGCATGTTGGCCACCAGATACAGGGCGACCAGGCAGCCGGGAATTTCCATGACCGCAAGCATCACAGGCATGTAGGGAGCAAAGGCGATTTTGCCGGCAGTCAGCACCCCCATACAGGTCACGAAAGTCCCTGCGGAATCCGAACCGTAATACCCGGCGACGGTGGCCGCATCGATCTGGCGCAGTTTCGTGGTCAGACGGAGCGTATAAAAAGCGACGACACCGATAATCGAATTGGTCACCAGGCCGATCAGCATGAACCCGGCCGCTTGTCCGTAAAGATGTGGCTCCAGCCCCGCAAGCTCTTCGCCACCTTTCCAGCCGATGGCGAGTAACAGATAGATGGTCAAACCTTGATAGACGGCCTTGGGGAATTCCAGCTTGACGTGCAGCATGGGAATGAGAAAGCCGGCATAAAAAAACAGCAGTAACGGCTTGAACAGGTTGTGAGTGAAGTTATCAAGAAATTCATGAAGCACAGCGCATATCCCTTAGTAGTAATCCCGGCAGAGCACGCTCCACAGACGAACGTGGAAGCGAGCGAAAGCAGCCCCTGTGCCGATCAATCGGGCTGACGAAGAAGTCAGCCAACACCCCTCGAGGGGCCTCACCGAACCAGCACGCGGCCGAAACGTAAAAGTGTCTCGGACATTCTTTTACAGTGAACCACCCTCACTCTCTCCGCGTTTTCGCGAGTGTCGTGACGACCAGACAACGACTCTTGTCGTGTGCAACGTCTGCCGAAGTCCTTTGCAAATCATCCCGGCATTCGAACGACGTCTTCGAAAGCGAGCGGCGCTTGCACCGGTCGTGCGCCTCGCGCAGGATGAATCCCCTGCTTCTGCTATCTCGCTCAGTTCGAATCATCGACAGAGACCAAAGTCTGACATTCGTTCCCCGCGCGTAGCGGGCTCAGCGGTATTGAAACGCATTCTGTACGACAAGACGAATTAAGTTCTCTTAACGTGTCGAGAATGTAAGCGTGCACCTGCCGAGCGGGTCGACTCCGTGACGTTTTTAATAATATCGCAATGACGAAATGGCGCGGCCGTTCATGCGCGGTTCTCGCTTCCGGGCACACCGTCGCCCGCTGAGCAGGCCCAGCGTAAGAATCGATCGGTCAGCCCCGTGTGCCAGAAGCGGACGTGAGCAACCGCCGCCAGGAGGAACGCGGTGAACAGACTGACGATCGCTCCGATGATGACGCTGAGAGGGCGGTAGCGCCAGACAACGATATCTCCCTTCGCTGGAGCGTCCACAGCCCGAAATTGGCCTATCTGACGCGCTTCCGTTGGGATGCCATTCTTCTCGACAGTCCAGCCCGGATAGGCAAGTTCTGTGAGAATGAGAGGCTCATCCGGTTTCGGAGCCTGCTCGACGACGACCTTGCGAGTTCCCCGTCCCCACGGACTTTCCGGTCGATTCGAAACGCTCACTCCGTTCGCGCCGATACGGGCACGTCCGGGATACGAAACGGCGTCGCCGCCTGCTTCCCGCTGCTTGAACCGATACAAATGGATCGGTTCAATGCGTCCCCAGATCCGATTGAGAAACGGGTCGACCCCTTTCCACAAAAGCTCGACGCCCCAACCTTGTTCGTCGAGAGGTTCAAAATTGAGAACGTGTGTCACGCCCGCCTGACTGAGCCATTCGAGGTAGGGGGTGGATGCGGGAGTCGGCCGACCCGAGGGAAGCGGTTTGGGAGAATCCGGCATCGCAAACTGGGAATCGACATACTCTGCAGGAGCGATCCCCAGATACCAGGGGACGCACGACACACCGAGCAGTGTCCCGACATTGGGACCCGGCGATACCAGCCGCGGCAGCTCCTTTTCGCCAGCCAGCAGCTTTCGAACAGGGCTGTCCTCACGGAACGAAATTGCCGGCTTCGACACGATCGCCGTATAGGTCACCATGCGACTCACCATCCACAGGTCCCCGGTCGTCGAGGCGAAGATCGCCCCTATGACGATCCCCCGTGCGGTCATCGGCCAGGCGCAGCGCTGCAGGTGACTGAGCATCTGCCCCGCCAGCAGTGCGATGGCAAACGTAGTCACGATCCCGTATCGCCCCGGCCCCCGAAAGAAGCTGAAGCCGGGCAAATGCTTTCCTATGGGCAGCAGCCATCCCGTTGCGTAGATGAGTGCCACGGTTCCCACCATCAGCCAGTAACCGGTGGTGCCATTCAACACGGATGCGTTCGCCTGAGCGTTATTCGATGAACGCCGGTGTCGAGCCCAGCGGATGACGGCAAATGCAGCCAGCAGCAGCGGGACGAGTCCACAGTACACGTGGGCCTCGACCTTATTGGTTCCCGTTTCCAATGCAGCAAGGCGTGCCTGCCGAATCGCCTCGTCAAGCTCGTGGTTGGGACCGAAAAGCTGCCACGGCGCAACCAGTTCTGCCAGCGTTCGCACCAGATTGTCTTCCCCGATCGCCTGCGGACTGTACCAGCACCACGGAGCAATCAGCTGGGTCACATAGAGCGGGGGCATGTGTCCGTAAGCAGGATCGTAGTCGCTTCCCGCCACCACGCGCGAACTGCGCTGCTTCAGTTCCCATGAGGGAACCAGTTGAACTCCCGCCAGACAAACCCCGGCGATGCCCGCCAGAATCAGTGCCAGCGCACCGCGTGACACACGTCCTTGTTCCGTCCCGGGATGGACTTGCACCTGTTGAGAATGCTCCGCCCAAAGCCGCCATGTGGCATAACTGGCAACCATCAACTGGGTGATAAAAGCCAGGTGGTAATGTCCCGCCAGCAACTGCAGCCCCAGCGCAATGCTCAGGCTGATCGAGTACCGCCACAAGCGGGTCTGAAGGAAAGACTCCACACAGTACATTGCGACGGGAAGCCAGCAGCCCGTCAAAATGGCCCATTCCAGACAGGAACGGGGCGGAAACCACCCGAAGGTGAAAACCAGACCCGTCAGCATCGCACCTCGCCCCGAATTCCCAACCCGCAAGGCGAAGAGTGCTGTAGCGACGAAGCAAATCAGATAATGGAGAAGATGCTGGACGTTGTACGCCGTATTCACCGCGAGCAGACGGTACAAAACGACGTGAAATGGATAAGCCGCCCCCGTTTGACTCTCTCCCAGGATGGGATAACCAAAGCCGGTGAGATCATTCCACAGCGGCAATTCCCCCGCACGAAGACAATCCGCATAGAATACCTTCTGGGGGAAGAAGTACGGATACAGATCCCCGCCAATGAAACCGTATCCAAAGAAGAGCGGCCACCAGAACAGGAACGTCAGGGCGAAGGCCACCAGCAACAAGCAGAAATAGCGTCCAGTGTTAAACATGGCCGTAGTTTAACGTTCGCTCGTCGCCATGCGAGGCTGGAACCCGGCCGTCCATGTCCGCCGGAATACATCACTTCCATTGCGAAGCCCTGCTGGTCCAAAGAACGACCTGACGGCCCGATTGTGAACTACGTTCATCCGGAAATGGGAACGACTTCCAAACAATGGCCCAAAATTCGTCCGCCAAACTCGGTTCAACCGTGCAAAAAAAGAGCGAGCCCACATTTCTGGTGGCTCGCTCTTTTTGGCTCAGATTGGCCCCCTAGGCCTTGTTGGCACAGCCGGTCAAGACATCGCTGTTTCACAACAATCGGGAGCGTTGCTCAGGGTCAGAAGAATAATCTCTTCATCGGTCGCCAGTCCCAGGTCGTACATCATGCTGACCACATTCACCTGCGTGACTTTTTTTACAATTAACTGAATCAGAGGGGTCGCCGTCTCAATCAGTTGG
>NZ_DASWWZ010000144.1:0-4561 GCF_036405755.1 Schlesneria sp. | reverse complement strand
TGCTCCCCACCCCTTCTCACGAAGACGCAGTTACCAATGTTGGATTCAGGCCGGTAACGTTAGCCTGAGAGGGACTCACACCCTCCTGATCAAACGCCTTCACAGACGCACTAGCCCTGGCGGTCCCTCGCCAGGAAAGCCGAATCGCAACGCCGCCGACCTATCAAGTCCATCCAGGCCCAACGCGAAACCCGTAGCCCCTTCCCCCGAATTCATCATTATCAGCCCCGTCGTATCGAGACATCGATAACCGGAACTGCTTTTCCACGTGCATCGCGTTTGGGGCAGTGAATTCCTGCAAAACTTCACCCGCTATGTTTCGGTGTCGGTTTGTCCGTGTTGACGTCTCCCAGATCAACCGCGCCAGAGTGTTCCGTGGCAACGCCCCGGAACCGCTTGAGCAGAACAGTCTCCGCTGCGGGGGCAGATCCCAGGTTCATCGTATGCAAGAGGCTCCGCATCGAGCCGGGGAAGTTCGTGCAATGCTCCAGCCGATCAGTGAGCCATGCTTGTCCTCACCGATTGCAACTTGACGATGTTTGAGACAGACCTTGACAGCACGGCAGTCATGTAACATGATATGTTGCATGAAACGCGACGGCAAACTTTCCGGCGTCCTCCACGTCCTGCTCCATATGGCAGAACAACAGGGACCCGTCACATCTGAAGATCTCGCCAGGATGATGGCGACCAATCCGGTTGTCGTCCGGCGGGTCATGGCTGGCCTGCGGCAGAGGGGATATGTGCAATCGGAAAAGGGACACGGCGGCGGGTGGACGCTGGCCTGTGATCTCACGAAGGTAACGTTGGGAGACATCTATGTCGCGCTCGGGAGCCCTACGCTCCTGGCTGTCGGCATTCGTTCCAGCTCCCCTGAATGCCTCGTAGAACAGGCAGTGAATGCCGCACTGGGACAAGCGTTTAATGACGCTGAGGAATTGCTGCTGGCTCGCTTCGGAGAGGTGACGCTCGCTGAACTCAGTAAAGACATTCACGAGCGGATCGCGGCCCGTGGGATGTCTCAGCCTCATGAAGGACACAGCAATGGTTCCTGAAAAAGTTGCTCCGCACGACGCGTTTTCCGATGCTCGACTCGTGGCACGGTATGCACACGGTCCGCCGCGAATTGTGCCCGGGTTTGCAGATATGCAGCGAATGTCGACATTGCTCCTGGCCGAGCGAGTACCCGACGGGGGCCGTGTTCTCGTCGTTGGTGCGGGAGGTGGACTGGAACTGAAGACCTTTGCCCAGGCTCATCCTACCTGGACATTCGATGGTGTTGATCCGTCGTTAAAGATGATCGAACTGGCTGAGCAGACTTTGGGGACTCTGGCTTCGCGGGTTCAATTGCACGAGGGGATCATTGACGCCGCACCGGCTGGACCATTCGACGCGGCGACCTGCCTGCTGACCATGCACTTCCTGAGTCTCCCCGAGCGTCAGCGAACGGCAGTTGAGGTTCGTCGCCGACTGAAGCCGGGTGCCCCTTTCGTGGTGGTCCACATGAGTGTTCCCATAGAGCAAGACGAAAGAACGAGCTGGATGTCACGGTACGCTGCATTCGCCATCTCTTCCGGGATCGACGCCCACGACGCCCAGAAGTCAAGTCAGGCCATCGAGGCCCATTTGAATATCCTCTCTCCGCAGCAGGACGAAGGCCTCTTACGCGAGGCGGGGTTCTCCCGAATCAGCTTGTTCTATGTGGGATTTGCGTTTCGCGGCTGGGTCGCCTACGCCTGATCATTTCCAGCGCGCCCATCATTGGGGAACGGAAGTGCTTCAGGTCCGTTCACTACGAATTCCGGCACGAAGCAACCAAGAATCCGTGGAATTCTCGCGTTAGTCACGCGAAACGTTCGCTTGAACCGTCTGAATCCTTGAGCCGTTCATCGCTCCTGAACGAGTGTGTTCATTTTGAGACGAAACGTCTATGATGAGGTGCGGTAGATTCGATTACAGACGGACCACGTAAAGCACCGTTGGTGGGGCTTCCGGGGTCGCGATGGTATCCCTTGTTTAATCAGACCTCGCGCCATTTGAATTCCATTTTAATATCAAGACTGCTTCGGTTCCAATCCCCTCTTTCTCATCAGACTTTGCGATCAAATAGAGTGTCAGTTTCAAGGACCCTGCGATGTTCGAAGGCACGACGACACTTTTTGAACGATCGCTTCGTGTGGATGGGCGCGCATTCGGACCGCATCTGGCGCGTTTGTTTCTAGTATCCGCCATCTATCTTGCAATTATCTTTTCCTATACGACCGCAGTTGTTTTGGGGGCACCTGGGCTGCGGTTCTTTTTGAATATTGTCTATATCGATCTGATCTTCATGACTTTGCTCGGCCTGAGCTTCTTCTCAACGTCGATTACCGAAGAAAAGGAAGAAGACACGCTCGGGCTTTTGCTCATGGCGGGGATCAGTTCCTCGGGTTTGCTGTTTGGCAAGTCAGGGGGAAGGCTGGTTCAGGCATTACTCCTGATCGTCGTTCAATACCCGTTTACTCTTCTTGCGGTCACGTTTGGCGGGGTCACACAACATCAGATCCGGGCGACGTACGCGGCAATGCTCGCCTATCTGATCTTGCTCTCAGGCGCAGGTCTGGTCTGTTCGACGATTTCGAAAAATAACCGTGTTGCGTCGATTCGTCTGTTAATCATCGTGGTCGGGTACTGGACCATCGCTCTGGCATGTCGTAAAGCATTAGTCGTCTTTCCAGGGTTGTCAATCGGACTTCAAGCCGTCGTCAGAGGGGGATCTGAGTCGTGCATTTTCCTGCAAATTGGGCCGACAATGACCTCCGGCTTCGGCGAATCAATCTGGAGTACTCAGGTCATCAGCAACATGCTCGGGGGACTCGCCTGTTACCCGCTCTCATGGGGGCTATTCGGGATCACATCACGCGAACCCGCGACTGAAGCGACATCGCGAGGACTCGTCAGTGCGAGTGCACGCCGAATCCGTATTCTCAATGCAGGGCGTGTCTGGAGCAGTCCATTGGTGTGGAAAGATTTCTATTTTAGCGGGGGCGGATTTGCCGCCATCATGATTCGATTTTTCATCTACATCTTACTTTATCTCACTTCTCTCGAGATCATCACGAGTTTGTTCGGACCGATGGGCGGCCAAGGCGAACGAGTAAGAACGGGCAGTTTTCTGTTCATGACATGCCTTGTGATGTCGATCGATTTGGGGTTGCTGCTGTCGCGATCCATTCAGGCTGAAGTTCGCGGAAAGACGTGGACTTCGCTTGTGCTGGTCTCGAACTCAGTCGTCACGATCTTGTTGTCGAAATTGATGGGAATCGGCTTGTCCTGGTTACCCGGTCCGATCAGCCTGCTGACCGGCATCTACTTAACACCGAGTGGTCTCGATATTCTGAGGGAAGCTCTCCAACAGGATCCAGAACCTTGGATGTGGGTGCTCACAGGTATGATCGTGATCCCTCACGCGTCAGCTCTCTTTGCAACTTACGTCAGATGGGGGGCATTGCCCTTAGGGATCTGCTGCGCAATTGCGTCATTCTTTACCACGATCGGAGTCATCATGGCTTCGACTTACAATTCGCGTGGTGTTTCCACGGAACGGTCAGCCATGGTTGTCGTGTCACTGTTTGTTCTGGGTGGGTGCGCGTTGAGCAGCCTGGCTGTCTGGTGGCGAATGAAAACCATCGCAACTCAGTCATGATCAAGTCACTGATAATGCCCCAAGCCGTTCCAAAGGCCCGAGCAATCTCGCAGTCCGCAGCGCTACGTGCAACTTCGTCGTACCAGACCTAATGAGTTTGCGACATCCAAAAAAGTGTTGGAAGTTGTTTTTAAAACACGGTTGTGAGGGGCGGATTCCAAAATCGTACACGGTTGTGAGGGACAATGCATCTCTGGCTGCAATGGCGTAGGCATTAATTCGACCTGGTACACGCGTTCGGCGTCTGAACAGACGAAAGATGCCCTGCTGCCTGAGAGGCAGCAACAGGTCAGCCTTGGGCACAGCGCCGCGGCGAACGCCGCAAATCGCCGCCCGGGTTCATTGCTAATTGCTGCAAGCCCTGTCAGGGCGACACAATCCTTCGCGGCGCAGACTCATGGAGGCTCGAAAGGAACTCAATGAGCACAGGGTTTGGGTGGGGCTGATTCGTCGCAGAACCCTTTGCGGCACAGTTCATTCTGAGTCCACCGGTGACAACGACCTCCCGTCGAGGAATGGGACGGACAGGACTTCTGTGTCAGGAGAAGACTTCGCGGGTTTCGCGGCGGACGTAGTGGCGGTGCTGGCCGATGCGGCTGCGCGTCAGCTCAATCGTCTGCGGTCGACCGGCGACATTGTAAAACAGCTTGCCGAACTTCCGGACCAGTGACAGCCAGGTGCTGGTCTTCAGGTCCAGCCTGTTGAGGACCTCTTTGAGCTCAGGCGATGTCCGTGTCCGCTGTTCACGCGGAAGCTGCTTCGCCGTCCAGCGGAGCAATCGAAGATAGTTTTCCTGGGTCATCGGCAGAAAGCCTTTGTCGCTGCAGCGGGCTCCCGTACGGTTTGCGACTGGCCCCGTCTTGCCATTCCGCTCGT
>NZ_DASWWZ010000143.1:0-2794 GCF_036405755.1 Schlesneria sp. | reverse complement strand
AATAAAGTCTTGCAGCTCCTCGTCCCAGATCTCCTGATCGTGCTTCGAAAAGTCGGTCGGTTTGACTGCCATCGTCAGAGGCTCTCCGGATCACGTGCACCTTGTTTCCGACACTGTTTTGACTGCTAACCGCCTGTTTCTGACTGCTGAAGCCCGTTCATGCGGCTCCGTATTGACGCCCCGTCGCTGCGATGCACCAACGAAGAAATATACCTTTTATTCGCCGATTTCAGGATGAGAACACGTTCTTCGCCGCGAATCAGCGCGGTGACGGCACCACCTCTGAGTTGACAAATTGAACAAATTGAAATTGACTCGCCCTGCTTGAACCGTCCCGGCACCAGATCGACCGATCAGTATATATACTATTTATTCAAGATTGCCAACGTGTGCTGACTCATCAGGAATCGGTCGCGTGAAAACTCACCGCAGGGATCCGCGTCAGTTTCGATAGAAGTCGATCCACGAAAGGTTGATCGATTTGTCGCTTCCCGCAAGTAGCCTCCGGGGAACAGCAATCTCGAAGTAGCCGTCTTTAAGAGGAATAACTTTTGTCGGCTGACCGTCTCGCCCCACCCCGCGGACTTCGATCCAGTTAGGGTTCTGGGGATCGAGCGGCTTCGACTCATCCTCACCCTGCCACACCCGGACAGAACCATCCTGGCTTGAGACAGCTCCGGTGAGCTTTACCTGGCCCACGGCTAATTGAAACCGTTCCAGTCCGCTCAAATGCAGACGGAACATTACGACGTCCGGCCACTTGTCATCGAGTCGGCTGAGGTTCACCTGACCAATCCCGTTGGGACTGCGAATTGAGAACACGACTTTGCCCGCATCGGACGTGACCTCTACGCGATCCTGTTCGCGTTTCGTCACAATCTTGTAGCGGGACGCAGGTTCTTCAGCGAATGACGCACCCCACACGAGTGGACTGACCAGCATCAGGAACAACGTTTGGCGAATTTGCATGCTCTTCTCTCGGCGGCACGTTCTGTCAAAACGGTCGTCGGCCGGTTCATTGCCGCAACAGTACCTGACGAGTGCGCAGCCACGCCCACCGCTTATCGACCTCGCTGTCGCTGGCTTCTGACAAGTCGCCAACCAACAGGACTTCGTACCAGTCTCACACAATCATTTTGTCCGTCAAGTAAGTACGCTCAGCGGTCGTTGTCCGATAAAGTCTCCTCTCGCAGTGGCGGCCGTGGCCCCCATTCAGGATCGAAGGAGACGGACAGAATGAAGCAATCCCTGACAGAAATGACAGAATCCGAAATTCGCGGGCTGTCCGTGCCGGTACAAGCACTTTGGCACGCCGCGAAAGGAGCTTGGGACCGGGCGCACGAACTGGTTCAGGACGACGGGTCTTCAAATGCAGCCTGGGTCCACGCCTACCTGCACCGCGTGGAAGGAGACCTCGGCAATGCCCGGTACTGGTACCGCCGGGCGGGAAAGCCAGCCGTTACGGAAATGTCACTGGACGACGAACTTCAGAGCCTGATCACCGCTCTCACAGGCCAGTAGCTTCGCCATCGTCACAAAGCCTATTCCAACAGCCGCCCAGCTACCTGAGTGTTGAAGCGCGAGGAGCGGTTCCTATACTTGTGATGGTCTTCGGAACATCTTCAGGCACTTGCCTGTTCTCTTTTTCGTTGTGGTGCTCATGCCCGCTGCCGACATCGTGATTCGTGGTGCCCGCGAGCACAATCTGCAAAACGTCAGTCTTACACTCCCCCGCAACAAACTGGTCGTCATGACGGGGGTGAGCGGTTCGGGAAAAAGTTCACTGGCATTCGATACGCTTTATGCCGAAGGACAACGCCGGTACGTCGAATCACTCTCGTCGTATGCCCGCCAGTTCCTCGGACAGATGCCCAAGCCGGACGTCGATTCCATCACCGGCCTGGCCCCCTCTATCTCAATCCAGCAAAAAGCCAGTGGTCGCAACCCACGCAGCACCGTCGGTACGATCACCGAAATCTACGATTATTTACGCGTCCTTTACGCACGCGTCGGAACCCCCAGTTGCTATCAGTGCGGCCGGGCAATTACCGCTCAGACGCGGGACCACATCCTTGATAGTGTCCTGCGCCTCGAGGAAGGAACGAAATACCAGGTTCTGGCCCCCCTGGTGCAACGACAGAAAGGGGAATTCAAGGACCTGTTCGTCGATCTGCTCAAGCGAGGATTTCTGCGCGCACGTGTCGATGGCAAACTTGTCCAGTTGACCGACGACCTGCAGCTCGACAAGCAGATGAAACATACGATCGACGTTGTGATCGATCGACTGATCGCCGGAAAGACGCCTCGAGCCCGTGTCGCAGAGGCCATTGAAACGGCACTCAATCTGGCCGAGCGGAAACTGATTATCTCGCGCGAACCCGACATGGGCCTGCGCGAAGGCCCCGGCAGCTCCATCAGTGAAGCCACTTCCACCGATTCCGTCATCACGAAAAGCGGCTCCGCCAGCCGCAAGAAAGGACGGAGCGAGGCGACTGAAGAGGAACCGCCGGAAGATCCCCCTTCCCCGTTCGACCAGCTCTATTCCTGTGACTACGCCTGTACTCACTGTGGAATCAGCTACCAGCAGCCATCCCCTCAGTTGTTCAGCTTTAACAGTCCTCAGGGGATGTGCGCCGATTGCCAGGGGCTGGGAGTCCGCTTTGACTTCGCGATCGACCAACTGATCCCGGACGATTCTCTTTCGATCCAGAAAGGGGCCATCGTTGTCCTCGGCAAACTCAGTTCCGTCGGGAAGTGGCGCAGACATATTCTGAAAGGTGTGGGGCGCGCAATT
>NZ_DASWWZ010000142.1:0-8865 GCF_036405755.1 Schlesneria sp. | reverse complement strand
GCGGGACTCAGCTCGGGAAATTCAGGCCTCTGCACCAACAGAATCCTCTTGGGCAGGATCGTCTTGGGATGACCGATATGTCCGAAAGGGAGCATTCCCTCGCGCTTAGGTTGGGCCGAAAAGAGCGTCCCGTTTCAGCCCTGGATTGGGCTGAAACGGGACGCTGGGCTGACAGATCTACTTCGCGAGCAACTTCTGGATGGTGCTGGTCGCCGCTTCCAGGACCGCTTCCAGACAGCCTTTCGCCAGGATCGAAGCTTCTTCCTGATAAAGACCGAGTCCGTAGCTCGATGCGGGGGGGAGGTACCAGACTTTCGACCCGTTCGCGATGGTTCCAATCATCAGCGGGACCCCGGGAAAGCGAGATCTCAGCTCACGCTGCAGGACGTTGTAGTGCTCTCCGTCCAGAGCCAGCCAGACCGCATCACCGATCCTCCAGGCAATAACGGGGTACGGGTAGGCGTCTCCCGGTGGCAGGGGTGCGATACGGAGCAGGCTTCGTGTTGTCCGTTCAATCATCGCGCGTGACTTGCGGGCCTGTTCGGCATCTCCCGCTTCCAGAGCCTGCTTTTCCTCGTCCCGGTACCGGACGTCATCCTGTTCGAGACCCTCTCGGGACGGAAGATCATTTCGGTACTTCAGAGAGACAGTGTCACACTGAAACGCCCACAGCGATTTCGGGGCCTGTTGTTCGGCGGATTCGGCTGTGTACTTCCATGTTCCGAGCGTCGCGCCGGAAAGAACGGGGCCCGTATAGGTGAACCGGTATCCCGCTTTCGGCAGGGTTTCCAGAGTGGCCAGCGCAGCATGACCGAGCTGGCGGCCATTGCGGTCGGCAATCTCAACGTCGCCGACATAACTTTCCTGCGGCCCCAGGTCGCCGGAGGCCCCCTGCAGGAACAGGCAGGGAACGTTTGTCGCTCCTTCGACCACTTCCCGCATCGCACCCAGATAGTCAGGGCTGATCAGGGTATTCTCCCAGGCAAGTGTCGTTGGATGGCAGGCGTAATTGACGACAGTGGCGATCAGGCGGCCCTGCTCGTCGGCAACACGCCCGATCAGCACCGTATCGTCGGTCATTCCCCCGGGGTTAAAACCGCAGACATATTTCCCCTTTTCCAGATCCAAAAAGTCCCGATTCTTCGCCAGGTCGCACTTTCCATGGCCGTAGACAATCGACGCGGGTTTCAGTCCATCGCGCGTTTCGATGACCAGCCGGGTAACTCGATTCGCTAACTCGGCCAGGTAAGGCTCGATTAAGTCGCCACCCGGAAGATGCTTTCTTTCCAGCCCCATCAAGCCTGAGGCGTGGGTATGCGAGAAATACACAATCAGCGACGAACGTTCGACAGATGCCCTTTGACTGACCGCATCCAGAAGGTCGTCCATTTCTCGCGCCCAGAACAGGCAGTGATCGAGTGAAATGACGATGTAGGGGGGCTGGGTTGGCTGTTCGTGACTCTGCAGATAGAGCACGGTTGCGGTCAGCGGTCGATGAACTCCGGTCGACTTGTCGTGGAGGGCTGCTCCCCACATTCGGTGGTAGATTCCGACAGGGGGGGTGATATCACAACGGGCGACTCCGGCCAGACAGTGACTCTGCGGAATTACGACTTCGTTCATCAGCGTTTTTTCCCTCGGTTTATGTAAGCTGTGTCAGTCGGCCATCGGGCGACAGACAGGCCTGAACCTGGGAACTTTCCTTCGCAGCGAAGGATTTTCGTGCGCCAGATGACCGCTGTCGACCGGGACGCCAGTCTAGCCGATCTTGCGTCGATGTGCGCACGACAAACTCCGTTATCCCCCTGCCACCGCCCCGACAATCATAAACGGCTCGATCCCCTGCTGAACGAGTTCCGGGAGCGGTGTTTCTTCCGGTTCGAACGACCAGTCTTCATTGCAGGCGAAGAACCTCAGAAATGGGCGTCGCTTACGTGTGACGTGATCGCGGATCGTCCCACCGAGCATGGGATACTGTTTTTCCAGCGCGTCGAGAATCGATCGCTGACTGGCGGGGCCTTCGACGGTGACAGTGACTTCGCTGCCGGTACGGGCTAGTGTGCGAAGATGCGGTGGCAGGACGACGCGAATCATTTCAGTGTCTGCACCTCGATAGAGACGACGGGTGGAAGATCTCGCACGATGGGCATCCAGGAATCACCCGAATCGGCCGAGACGTAAACCTGACCGCCGGTCGTACCGAAGTAGATTCCACAGGAATCCAGCGAATCCACGGCCATCGCGTCTCGCAGGACATTGACGTAGCAATTCTTTTCCGGCAGACCCCTGGAAAGTTCCTCCCATTCGTTCCCTCCCGTTCGGCTGCGATAGACACGTAGTTTTCCGTCCAGAGGATAATGCTCCTGATCGCTCTTGATTGGGACGACGTAGATGGTTTCGGGTTCGTGTGCATGAACGTCGATGACGAATCCAAAGTCCGTGGGCAGATTGCCGCTGACCTCGTACCACGAGTCTCCTGCGTTATCACTGCGCATGATGTCCCAGTGCTTCTGCATGTAGAGCACTTCCGGACGTGTGGGGTGCATGGCGAGATGATGGACGCAGTGACCGACTTCCGCTTCCGGGTCGGGGATGAAATCCGATCTGAGCCCCCGGTTGATCGGACGCCAGGTCGCTCCACCGTCGTCCGTTCGAAACGCTCCGGCGGCAGAGATCGCGATGAAGATCCTGCCGGACGTCATCGGATCAATCACGATCGAATGCAGGCACATCCCCCCTGCTCCAGGCGCCCAGTGTGCTCCTGAGCCGTGGCCTCGTAAACCGGCTAACTCTCCCCACGATTTTCCCCCGTCTCTCGTCAGGAACAACGCGGCATCTTCGACACCCGCATAGACCATGTCCGGATCGGTGAGTGACGGTTCAAGATGCCAGACTCGCTTGAATTCCCAGGGGTGAGGAGTTCCGTCGTACCACTGGTGAGTTCCCGGAACACCGTCATAGATGAATTTATTATCCATCGGCTCCCAGGTTTGCCCCCCGTCGCTGGAACGCTGGATCAGTTGCCCGAACCAACTGTTGGACTGAGACGCATAGATCCGGTTGGAGTCTACGGGGGAGCCCTTCATGTGGTAAATTTCCCAGCCGCCAAAGAAGGGACCCGCAACGTCCCATTGCTCACGCTTGCCATCGGCAGTCAGGATAAACGCACCCTTACGAGTACCCACTAAGACTCTGACACGACTCATGTCATCCCCTTTTCTCACGTATCGACGGCTGTCCGCCTAAAAAAATCTGGTTAGCCAGTTCCTGAAACGCTGACGGCAAAATCCGCAGAAGGATCGGAGGATTGTCGTCTGGGCGAACAACGGTTATGCACGGCTTCGAAATGGAATGAGTCCCCTGAGACGTTTGTCTCGGAGGAAGAGTCCGAGCCATAAGACGACACCCATCAAAACGGGACCGAACCAGGGATCGTTCACTCGAAGATGGGTTGCTGTGGCCCCTCCTAGATATCCGGTGAGCAGGATTGCTCCGAGGACAGATGTTTGCGGAATCACGTAAAGGGCTGTGCAGACAAGCTCAACGATTCCCAACCCATTCGCCAAACTTTCAGGGAAGCCGAGTTTTCCGAAGCCTTCCGAAAAAGGGGCAGGCTTTGCGAACTTCATGATCGCGCTCAAGATCAGCATCAGCACGGGAAGAGTGCTCAGGACTCGACCCGTCCAGAGAATTCCGCGGGACGTCTTCTCGGTGTCGACGTTAGACGACATAACCTGATTCCTTCAGTTTGAAAGAGTTTTTCCGAAAAGTCCTGAACAGGACCTTCACCGCTCGCAAGAGTATCGTCACTCTCGCCATACTGATGAGGCGATCGTTAAGCTCAGATACCACGATACTGGCGATCTCGTTCTGCGAAATTGAAATCTTACGATCAGCTTGGCTCAGATTAGTCGTTCGGATTCCAGGATTTCGACATGGAAGATTTTTTTTGGACCGGGCCCGGTTTTCCCAACAGCCGCCAACCTTCCGTGCTCATTCCTGCACCAGCCCGCACAGGACGCAATCCTGTTGCTAACGTGCTTCTATTACTGGTGTTAGCCTGTACGGGCCACGTGAGTACTGCGGCCGAACCGATCGATCCTGGGGCAGAACAACACTTTCAGACCAAGGTCAAACCGCTGCTCGTCGGCCGCTGCGTTTCCTGTCACGGCCCTGACAAGCAACTCGGCGGGCTGCGGCTGGATTCTTTCGAAGCGGCGTTAAAAGGGGGCGACACGGGGCCAGCGCTCGTTCCGGGAGACCCTTCCAAAAGCTTGATGCTCGAGGCCGTTCAGTTCGTCAATTCAGATCTGCAGATGCCGCCCAAGGCGAAGCTGTCTGATCGAGAAATTGCGATCGTTGAGCGGTGGATTGAACAGGGCGCAATCTGGCCAGAAGCAACACCTCTGACTCCCCAGGACGGCATTCCGACTGTGCTGGCGACCGGGAACGCATTTGAAGACGAAGAAAACCCCATTCGCAAACTCTTCCATGGGGAACGACTGGATCTCTGGTCGTTGCAGATGCCGAAATTGCCTGAGTTGGAAATGCTGACGGAGGGTGACGGGGACCCGTCGGCAGCAGAGCGGCTTTCCTTTAGGACGATCGACCGGCTGATTGATCGGAAAATCGCCGAAGCGGGGATCATTCCCGTTGCCGAGGCGGATCGGCGGACCCTGCTGCGGCGGTTGAGTTTTGATCTGATCGGTCTGCCTCCTACACCCCAGGAATTGCAGGAGTTTCTTGAGGATACATCACCTCACGCGTACGAGAACGTCGTGGATCGGCTGCTGGGTTCACCGCGATACGGAGAACGCTGGGCCCGACATTGGCTTGACGTAGTCCGTTACGCGGACACGGAAGGATTCGAACGCGACGAATTCCGTCCCGTGATCTGGCAGTATCGCGACTATGTCGTTCGTTCCTTCAACCAGGATAAGCCCTACAATCAGTTTGTTCGTGAGCAATTGGCGGGGGATGAACTGCTGTCCGGTGAGCCGCAAAGTCTCGCCGATGCGGACATGTTAATTGCTACGGGATTTCTGAGGTTGGGACAGTGGGACAGCACGGCGGCGATCTTCCAGGAAGAAGCCCGACTTCACGACCAGCAGATGGCTGACCTGACGAATACGACGGGTTCCGCCTTCCTGGGACTGACACTTTCGTGTTGTCAGTGTCACGACCACAAGGTTGATCCTTTGTCTCATTCCGATCATTTTCGGATCCGGGCCTTCTTCGCGGGTGTGCAACCGAAGAGCGATCTCGTCATTGAACTGGCGGAAGAACAGGGGGCAATTGCCCGGCATAATTCCGAAATCGAAGACCAGCTTGTATCGCTGAAAGAGCAACAGGCGCAACTGGACAAAGACGCGTCCGAGACCCGCGAGCAATCTCAAGAACTCTCCTCGAGGATCGAGGACCTCGAACAACAGAAGAGGTCTCTTAAAGTGGCCATGGGGGCCTCGGACGCCGGGGTGGAGTTGCCGGCGACACACCTCTTCGCGCAAGGAGATTTCTCGCAGCCTCGCGAAGAAGTTTTGCCCGGATTTGTATCCGTTCTGGATCCCGGACCCGCAACCATCGAATCACCCCAGGCAGGGAAATCGGGACGACGTCTGGCTTTGGCAAACTGGATCGTCGCGCGCGAGAACCCCTGGACATCTCGTGTCATCGTTAATCGAGTCTGGCAGCATCATTTCGGAATCGGTCTGGTTTCGACACCGAATGATTTCGGTTATAGCGGTGCCCGCCCCACTCATCGGGAACTCCTCGACTGGCTCGCTGTGGCCTTCATGAACGACGGATGGTCCCTCAAGCGACTTCATCGCGCTATCGTCTGTTCGGCGACGTACCGGCGGCAGAGCGGAATTCGTGACTCTGAGGACGTGGCAGCACTGATCGTACAGAACGAGCTGATCGATCCTGAGAATCGTCTTCTCTGGCGGCAGAACGTCGTCCGGCTTGATGCGGAAACACTGCGTGACAGTCTGCTCGCCGTGAGTGGGTCCCTGCGCGACGATGATTCCGGAAAGCCTCTCTGGCCGCATATCCCAGAGGAGCTGTTGACGGCTCAGCCAGGAATTCTGGAAGCGAAGGAAGGAGCAGACGGCGGTCGATTGCAGGGATGGTATGAGGATCCGATCGAGGAGACTGACGTTCGCAGTCTTTTCCTGATTCGTAAGCGGACCATGCCCATTCCGTTTCTGCAAGTTTTCGATCTGCCCGAGACGACCGTGTCATGTGCGCGTCGCGATGCGACCGTTGTGGCACCACAGTCGCTGACACTGCTGAACAGCCCTGAATCGATTCGCTTTGCGAACCTGCTGGCGGAGCGGGTACGAAATGAAGCTGGTGACAGCAGAACTCAGCAAATCGAAACCTTGTTCCGTGTGTGTCTTGCGCGAGTTCCCGACGCAACGGAAAAAGAGCTTTGCCTGGAACTGCTGAAGCGGCATGCAGAGCAGTATCAGCATACGGGCGCAGGCGAGCAGGCGGATGCGATGGCGCTGCGTGACCTCTGCCGGGCAATTCTCAACCTGAATGAGTTTCTCTATATCGACTGACAGATCATCCCAGACGATGCAGGCTAGCATGATTCAAACACGTCGCGAATTTCTCGAGCGATCGAAGGGTGGTTTCGGGACTGTCGCCCTTGCGGCGTTGATGGCACAGGACTGTCGCGCCGCTCCTCCGCGACTGGCCATCGATCCCCTGAATCCTCTGGCCGAGCGTCTTACCCACTTCGCTCCGAAAGCGAAGCAGATCATTTTTCTCTTTCAATATGGTGGCCCATCGACGTTCGATCTTGTTGACTACAAACCAGAACTCATCAGGCTCAACGGACAGCCCGTTCCTGAATCGTTCAAGAATCAGAATGACAAAGTCGGGGGCGTTCTGAACCACTGCAAAGACGAACTGATGTCGGGGCCCTGGAAGTGGTTCCGCTCGGGTGAAAGTGGGCTCTGGTTCTCTGACCTCTTGCCGTATACATCTCAATTTGCAGACGAACTGTGCATGGTTCATTCGATGTACAGCGACAGTTCTAACCATGCTCCGGCAACGTACCTGCTGAATACCGGAGCGATTCTGGGAGGGAAACCGAGTCTTGGTTCGTGGGTCACTTATGGACTGGGGTCTATGAACCAGAACCTCCCGGGCTATGTCCTGCTCTACAAAGTCGGCGGATTAGGTGGCTCGGCCAACTGGAGCAATGGCATGCTCCCTGCCGCATTTCAAGGAACGCAATTTCGTTCTGAGGGCCCCCCTGCCCTCAACCTTCAACCTCCGGCCGAGCTGGCTGCAGTTCAGCGTTCGACCATCGACCTGGTGCAGCGGTTGAATCGAACGCATGCTGCAGGGCGTCCGGCGGTCCCCGAACTGGATAATCGGATCGCGTCGTACGAACTTGCCTATCGAATGCAGTCCGAAGCCCTCGAAATTGGAGAACTGGCTCACGAGACGGAGCGGACGCAACGGGATTACGGCCTGCATGACGAAAACAAAGAAAAAGCCCTGTTCGGCAGGATGTGCCTCCTCTCTCGCCGTCTGATTGAAAAAGGAGTTCGCTTTGTCCAACTCTATAATGCCGTCGATAAACTCGGCTGGGACGGGCACGAGCGAAGTACGGAGTTCCATCAGAGAAACTCGGCCCAAACCGATCAGCCCATCGCCGCGTTGCTGGGGGATCTCAAGCAGCGTGGCCTTCTGGACAGCACACTGGTGGTCTGGGCTGGAGAGTTTGGCCGGACGCCGATGGTCCAGGGCAACAACGGACGGAATCACAACCCCTATGGTTTTACAATCTGGATGGCGGGGGGAGGCGTTCGAGGCGGTCAGGCGATCGGTGCCACGGACGAAATTGGTCTGCGAGCCGTCGACAAACCGCAACCGGTCAAGAACCTGCATGCGACAATTCTGACCGCCCTGGGTCTACACCCTGATGAACTCTACTTTGAGAACAATGGTCGACAGGAAAGACTGACAGGCGTCGCCCAAAGCTGGCAGACAATTCCCGGTGTCTTCGGTTGATTCGGATCTCCCTTCGAGAATTCGACGGGATATATCGGAATCAACAAATCCTGTCGCGGCCTGACCATCCCGGTGGCGCGTATTTGTATCTGAATTGGGCCTCCTTTGTTGCCGCCTTGAGTTGCCACGGCGGGGAAGCCGCCCCAAGTTTTTCCAGATGTGATCCGACATTGCGGTCTCGAGAGAACTCTGGATTGGTGTTGTCGTGTTCGACGGAAAACGTTGGCGGGAAATCGACGGAAACCTCTTGTGGCCTTGCCACCCCGGTAGCCGCGAAGCCGCGTCAACCGGGGCTACCCTGTGTATGTATTCGGCTTGGGTAGCCTTGGTTGCTGCTTTGAGCTACCAAGGCGGCGGAGCCGCAAGAGGTTTTCCAGATGTAATCTGACACGGTGGGCTTGAGAGAACTCTGGATTCGTGTTGGAGCGTTCGACGGAAAACGTCGGTGTGGAATGGACTGAAACCTCTTGTGGCGATGCCACCCCGGTAGCCGCGAAGCCGCGTCAACCGTGGCTACCCTGTGTTTGTATTCGGCTTGGGTAGCCTTGGTTGCTGCTTTGAGCAACCAAGGCGGCGAAGCCGCAAGAGGTTTTTCCAGATGTAATCTGACACGGCCGCCTTGAGAAAACTCTCGATTGGCGTTGGAGTGCTCTACGGAAAACGTCGACGTGGAATGGACTGAAACCTCTTGTGGCCTTGCCACCCCGGTAGCCGCGAAGCCGCGTCAACCTTGTCATTACCCACATTTTCTCCTGAGAGCATCTTGAGTTTGCAGTGCGATTAGAAGTCGTTCGGTCCCCCTCCAAAGGGTCATCCATCCGGGTTCGCCATCGCCTT
>NZ_DASWWZ010000141.1:0-25807 GCF_036405755.1 Schlesneria sp. | reverse complement strand
GACATTCAACAATGCTCCTGTTCAGGAATCGATAGAACACTCGCGGTCGGCATAGGGCGCCTACCTCGCGAGTCAAAGCATGAATCAGAACTGAATATCGGCAGACAGATCAGATGACAGAAAGATCAGATTAAGAAGGGGGCGAATGCCAGTGGCATCTACTATACCCATCATCTTACGAAAGTTTAAATATCGTCTGATTACGTTTTCCTTAAATCTCAAACAAATCCGGACTCGTCCATCACGGCTGGCAAGCGTCATCCTCTTCAAATATATGCTTTACATTTGTGCAGGAGTCCGGGGGCCCAGTCAGCAAAATTCCTGAGCTCATCTCCCTCACAAACGTACCTACAGAGCGGACCGGCCGTACCTCTACCACCTTCGATTCAGAGCGGAGTCTGCCTGCATCGCTTGTGGAATCGACTTCCATGCCGCGAGGTCAGGCCACCTCAAGCGCACTTACACTTCAAGTGTCAGAATACGTCGTACTTCGTAATTCCCTCGATCGTGGCGGTGACGGAGTTCGCAGTCAGGCACGTCTCAAATCGGCCGCAATGGCCAGGGCGAGCGGCCCCCGTTCGCCGGTGGTTTCCTGCGGGGGATCAATTGGGGAAACCGGTTGGCATTCCGGCGAGTCCCGTAATTTCAGCTACCGACCTGCGCGCTGCGAGGTTTCCACCCGTGACTCATTCCCAGCTCCTCCAGCACGCTGCAGAGTAACGGCATATTGCCGCACAACGGCCGGCCATTGCTATTCGACGGAGAATGGCCTCTGGAGGGCGTTGGTCGTTCAATCAATGCCTCCGCACAAGACAGGGCAGTGTCGATCCCAGAGTATCCAATCGGGTTTTCTGACAGGAACGAGGTCGTGGTGTCTGCTCCGCAACTCCCCCCTCTCTACCGTGGGAACGCACTCCCACGAAACTGGGCAATCTGCCAGCGCGAGTCGATCCCACCACGTTCTGGATGTCGACGGAGATAAACCCTCAATCAGAGGACTTGCTGCAACGCCCTCAACCTCCTAAATCCTCTTGCCAGCGGGAAGAGATTCAGGCCGGAAGAAACACCATCACGAGTTCGCGAAACACTCAATCGAAAACTCGAAGCGAATTGTTCAATTTTCGTCACCCCAATGCACGGAATATCAGGATGGAAGAGAATTTGGGCGATCAGGTTCACATCCGTATTCGCGTCGCTGTCGCCGAGGACTGCGACGTCATCTCGGAATTCAATAAGCGGCTCGCTCACGAAACCGAAAACAAGTCGCTGTCACACGACCAGATCACAAGGGGGGTACGAACTCTGCTCGAAAACCCCCAGCATGGGCGCTATTTTGTCGCCCAGATCGGGGGTGAAATCATCGGACAGTTGATGCACACGCGGGAGTGGAGTGACTGGAGGAACGGTGAGATCTGGTGGCTGCAAAGCGTCTATGTGCTGCCGGAGTTTCGGAGGCGCGGCGTTTTTCGACGTCTTTTCCAGTATCTGGAGGAACTTGCACGACAGACTCCGGGGGTCATTGGACTTCGGCTTTACGCAGAAGAGCACAACGCAGCGGCACTGAACGTCTACGCGACTCTTGGACTGACGCACGCTGGCTATGTGGTGCTGGAGCGTTTTTTCGAACGGAACGGATGATATTGATGAGTGGCTGCAAACAACGCTCTCTCTGCGAGTTTCGGCAGGTAAAGCCGAGCGGAGTTGCGTCAACCCGAAATGATTGTCTCGATCCCGAGAAGTTCTTCGTCCGATGGTTGGAGTGCGACTCGGTACGGAGTATTATCTGTGAAAATCATGCACCTGAGGATTCTGGCACAGGGATTGTATCCCCATCGTTTTGTTAAATGATGCTTTCGTACGTTCCCGATAAACGCCATTGGGAATGAGTCAAATGATTGATTCCTTTGATATTGTCAAACGCGATGCTGTCAAAAGATTCAAGGCGAGACTTGGGTTCGGGTGTAGAATAATTGCCGGAACCTGAGTCACGTGACAAGAATCCCTTCTCCAAGGAAACGCTGTGGCCGACCTCTATCACGAGTGTGGTATTGCCGCGATCTACCATCTGCCGGGAGAGACCAGTCGACTGGCTCCGAAAAAAGATCCCAACCAAGTGTCACGGCATATGCCACGGCTGCTGCTGGAGATTCAAAACCGCGGACAACTCGCTGCGGGAATGACTGTTTACCGCCCCGGGCACGCCAGGTTGCTCGACACCTACAAGGACGTGGGAACGGTCACAGAGGTCTTCAATCTGAACCAGCAGAACGAAGCCACGAAGCTGATGGATCAGTACGAGGGACTGGCCGCCATTGGACATGTGCGATATGCCACATGTGGCGGGGACGATCGCGGCAACGCACAGCCCTTTGAGCGCCATCACATCGAAAAGCACAAATGGTTCGCATTTGGCTTCAACGGTCAACTGGCGAACTACAAGGAACTGAAGGAAGAAATCCTCTCTCAGCCGAACTTCCATCTCGCTCGTGACACCGATACCGAAGTCCTGATGCACATTATTTCCCAGCTGCTGTCGGGTGACCGTCAGCCGACGCTGCTGGAAGTCCTTTCACACCTCAGCGAGCGACTTGACGGAGCATGGAACGTCGTATTCATGAATGCTCTGGGCGAAATGTTCGCCGCCCGTGATCCACTTGGCATCCGACCGTTGTGCTATGCCGTCGAGGGTTCACTGTTCGCATGTGCAAGTGAAAGTGTGGCCCTGGCCAATCTTGGTTTCAAACAGGAATCGATTCGGAATGTCCCGCCCGGGCATGCCGTACTGAGTCAGAATGGCAAGCTGGAAGTCAAACAGTTCGTTGCCAGTCCCAGCCGGGCACACTGCTTTTTCGAATGGATTTACTTCGCGAATGTCGCCAGTACTCTCGACGACCGCAGCGTGTATCTGACTCGAAAGCAACTGGGGGAAGAACTCGCCAGACAAGAGCGGAACAATCCGGTATGTCCTCTGGATGATGGCGATACCATCGTCGTCCCGGTCCCGGATACCGCGAAGGCTGCCGCCGACAGCATGGCATACACGCTTCGTGTCCCGTGCCTCGAAGGCCTGATCCGAAATCGTTACATGGGAAGAACCTTCATCGAAGGAACCAACCGCGAAGACAAAGCCCGGATGAAATATACCCCGCTGCCGGAAGTCCTTGCGGGGAAGCGGATCTTGCTCGTGGAAGACACAATCGTCCGGTCGACCACCATGAAAGTTCTGATCTCGCAGTTGCGGGAACGTGGTCACGCTAAAGAAGTGCACGTTCGTGTCGCTTGCCCCCCGATCGTCGCTCCCTGCTTTTACGGCATCGACATGTCGACGACCGGACAGCTTTTTGCCCCCAGGTTCCTGGAGCCCGGCGAAGACTTGACCCCCGAGATCGAGCAGGAAATGGCGAATGCCATTGGTGCAGACAGCCTGCGATATCTGTCGCGTGGTGCCATCGCCCGCAGTATCGAATTGCCCGTTTCGTCGCTCTGTCAGGCGTGCGTGGACGGCCGATACCCCACCGAAGCGGGTAGAAAACTGTACGAAGAAGATATCAGTACCAACTGCGGTAAAGGGTGTTCCGGCACGCGGGTCTTTGACACGCCACTCGTCGCGACAGTGAAATGATCTGATCGGGCCACCGGTCACTCGCACTCGTTTTCGCCAGACTGACGGATCAGGCTCTGTTCGTCCCACGAGATTGAATGAAAGCCAGCTGTCGATTTCCGACCAGAAAGACTGTATGCGATTTACAAAGATGCATGGGGCAGGAAACGACTACATTTATGTAGATTGTTTTCAGGAGCCCATCCCGGAAGATATCGTCTCAACAGCGGTTGCGGTAAGTGATCGACATACGGGAATCGGCGGTGACGGAATCGTCCTGATCTGCCCATCCGAAGTCGCTGACGCCCGCATGAGAATGTTCAATGCAGATGGCAGCGAATCTGAGATGTGCGGGAACGCCATTCGGTGCGTTGCCAAGTTTGTTTACGATCGAGGGATCTCGAAGAAGCCTGAACTGAACATCGAAACGCTGCGAGGCGTTTTGACGATGCAGCTCACGCCGGGATCGAATGGGCTCGTCGAACAGGTTCGAGTCAATATGGGTGCCCCCATTCTCGAATCAGACCGCATCCCGACGCTACTGCCGGGTGACCCACCGAAGAATGTCGATCTCGACGTCGGTGGAAAGATCATCTCTGTCACCTGCGTGTCGATGGGCAACCCCCACTGCGTTACGTTTGTCGATGAACTGAATGACGACTGGGTTCTGCGCATCGGGCCGATGATCGAACGGCATCCCGCCTTTCCTCGCCGGGTGAATGCCGAGTTCATTCAGGTGATTTCTCCCACGGAATTCAACATGCGAGTCTGGGAACGGGGCAGTGGCGAGACGATGGCGTGCGGGACCGGTGCCTGCGCGGCAGCGGTCGCCGGCGCACTGACCGGTCGAACAGAACGGTCGGTTACGGCGCATCTTCGCGGTGGAGATCTCAAGCTGGAATGGTCCGCAAACGGTGATGTCTTTATGACGGGCCCGGCAACAGAAGTCTTCAGCGGCGAATGGAAACCACATCGCGCGTAAAGTCCCTCTGATTTGAAACGATGGGAACACGCGCTCGTGGGAGCCTTGCGATGGCCCTAACGACTGTCAGGCATTAAAAATGGGCACGTCCGGGACGTGCCCATTTCCATTTCTAAAGTTCGTCGTCCTGCTGATCACGACTGACGGAATGCGGCGTTGGCGGCAGCGACACCCGCTCCAGGCGGTGTTTTCAATCCCTGATCCAGCAAACACTTTTCCAGTGCCGCAAGGAAAACAAGGACGTTTGCTGCGCTGGAACCTGAACCCATCAACCCGATGCGCCAGGTTTTTCCCTTCATCGGTCCGAGTCCGCCCCCGATTTCGATGCCGAATTCGTTGAGGAGTTGTTTTCGTACCGCAGCGTCATCAGCCCCTGCTGGAATTCGAACAGCGTTCAACATGGGCAACTGCTGACCCTCCTTCACCGCATACTCAAGCCCCATGGCATTGATGCCTGCCTTTAGCGCGAGATGGTTCCGCGTATGTCGCGCGAATCGAGCTTCCAAGCCTTCCTCAAGAACGATTCGCAGCGCTTCGTGCAAGCCATAGTTCATGTTGATCGGCGCCGTGTGATGGTAGGCACGATTACTTCCCCAGTAATCCTTCACCATCTGCATGTCCAGATACCAGCTCTGGACTTTCGTCTTGCGCGCGTCGATGGCGGCGACGGCACGATCACTGAATGTGACGGGTGCCAGACCCGGCGGGCAACTGAGACATTTCTGCGTACCGCTGTAGACGGCGTCCAGCTGCCAGGCATCCACTTCAACGGGCTGACCGCCCAGTGAGGTTACGCAGTCGACCGCAATCAGGGCTCCGTTTTCGTGACAAACGCGCGCAATGTCTTCGACGGGTTGAGAGGCACCGGTCGACGTTTCTGCGTTGACGATTCCCACAACTTTAGGACGGTGTTCCTTGACCGCCTTCTCAATCTCTTCCGTCGTGAAAATTTCTCCAAAAGGGCGGTCAAGCTGAATGACGACAGCACCACACCGGGCTGCCACGTCGGCCATTCGACCACCGAACACACCATTCACGCAGACGATCATCTTGTCGCCCGGTTCAATCAGGTTGGCAACGACAGTCTCCATCCCGGCACTGCCAGTTCCGCTGACAGCAAGCGTCAATTTGTTCTGCGTGCGGAAAACCTGTCGGAGCATCCCCTGGGTTTCATCCATGATCCGGAGGAAGTACGGATCGAGGTGGCCCACCGTTTGAGCGGCCATCGCCAGCAGCACGCGAGGGTGAATATCGCTCGGACCAGGGCCCATGAGAATTCGACGGGGGGGAGCGACGGGAGCAGGAATGCCGGTAGACATCGTTTTCGGTGACTCTCTAAAGAGGATGGAGGTTAGATTGCGGGGAACCAGTCAATGCCAGCGACGGAGACAGCCAGGATGGGCGAGCGTCGCACCTTTTCAAATGAAATACGGCCGTAACAGTGATGAAGATTCGAACGCGATTCAACTGACAAAAATTTCGCTGAAGTGACTGGAAGGCTCAAGCAGTGCTGCCTGCCCATCTCATGCCCGTCTCCTCAGAGTGAGCCGAAGATGCAACTCGACGGCGGCACGAGCAAGGCCACTCTCTCGATTTGTCCAACTCGTCGTCTTTTTCCCCGTCAGCTTACTCGGTTTTAAGTTCGAACAATGTTCTGCAGGTGATCCGTGTTGCTTTCGCGTAAGCGACCAGTTCCTCATGAAACGAAGGACTCACTGCGGCTCTCAATTGACGCATCCGTTCCGCAATTGAAAGATCGGCTGAACTTCGTCGGCATTATAACCAGGTCTTGAAAAATTGGGCACCAACACCATTCTGCCACTGAATCCTTCGGCGCCTCAGTCGGCGGTATTCGAGCTCCCCCCCGGTGCGATAATGTTGCGGCAGGACTCGATGCCGCAGATCCGGGCGCCGCTGAGTGGTCTCAGCACCAGAATCTTCCTTTGATTCGCTCTTTTTCCCGCGCGATTCCGAATCAGAAAACAGACCGACCCCAGTTCGGCGTTCACCGCGGATCGCCAGAAAAGCAATGCCGCAGTGAATGAAGTCGAATGGGGTCGTTTCTGTCAACCGGTTTGGGACTGATCAGTCGATGATCTTCACCTTCATCTCGTCACTGTTCCCTTTCAGCTCGGGCGCATACATGGCACTTGCTTTTGCAGGAAGAGCGCTGAACTGACCGGGAGTTTCGGCCCGCAATCGGTAGCTGAGCGAATGCTTTCCTCGCATCAGCTGTCGGACGAAGAACGTGACTCGCTCATCCCGGAACTCAACAAAGGCCCCCATCGGATTCCCGTTGTAGCCACTTCGAACTTCGACGGGTTCGAACGCGGCCGCTTTCAAGTCCTCGAACAGGAGATACTCGTAGTCATTCTTGCTTTCGATTTCGAGTTCCACTTCGACCAGATCACCGCTCTTCAACTCACTCAGACTTGGAAGTTCTGTTCGTTCGAACTTTTCAACCTGCTGCTTGACGGCCTGGCCTCGGGCTCCCTGCTGGTCGACCTTCTTTTCGACCCGAGTCAGCTTATAGAACTTGCGATCCACTTTGACTTCCAAACCGGCTCGAGAGATGAAATCTTCCAGAGTGAAATTGGTCTGATAGACGTTGTAGTAAAGTGGGCCGGTTCCCTGCTTCTTGAGTTCGAGTGTGTGCTTTCCGGTCGTCACAGCGTCTCCCTCGAGCACGAACTTGTTATCGAATGTGAAGAGGTTTGAGGCATCGATTTTGACCTCCTTCTGCTTCTGACCATCAAGCCAGACTTCGACAGTGAGGTTCGGCTTGTCTTCTCCGCTGGCCTGCTGATACTCGGCCAGGGCTTCAATACACAAGGCCGTGTCGCGAGTACTGTTCCAGTACGTCGCGTGCTTCCGGTTGTTGAGCAGGTATTTCACCAGTCGCGAAGCACGCCGGTCGTTCGGATTGGTCTTCGACAGCAACTTCAGATAGTACGCATTCGCTTCAATGTCGTTTCCGTACCAGTACCACCACCCTTCGTGCGGCAGCTTCAGATAGGCGGTCTGGTTTTCCTCATCCTCGACGACGAACTGCTCAATGTTTTCGAGCACCACTTTCAGCTTGTCTGCCTGCTGCTGTCGATGCAGGGCCAAACCGTAGAGTGCCTTCGCGTAGACCGGCAGTTGAACTCGATCTCTGAACAGAAACTCATCCATCGCACTATTGGAAATATCCGCTTCCAGCAGCAGCATGTAGATGAACGCATCAAGAGCGTCGGCATGCTGCTTTTGCGGAACATCCTTCTTGCCCCAGTTCTTGAGTTTCTCGACCTGCTCAGTCTGGTAGCGAGTCAGCCATTCGATTCCCCGCTCCAGCACGCCGGGGACAATCGCGACATCATTTGCCTTTGCGACCTGCAGACCGTGCACCACAACGGCGGTCGTGTGAGGCCATGAGCGCTCTCCGTAGCCGCTGAACCATCCCCAACCACCGTCCGACACCTGCATCGATGTCAGTCGCTCGAGTCCCTCCTTGACCATCGATCGAACCTCTTCTTCGTCGAAGACAGGGTTTCGATCGAAGCGTTTCCAGCCCTTTGCCCGTTCGACATCATCGCCAATTTCCTGAGCGTTCAGATTGGTCCGCTTGGCTTGAATGTCCTTGAGATTCAGTTGCATCTTCAGCAACAGTCGTTGCGTGATCACCGTCGGCAGGAAACGATTTAACGTTTGCTCCGTACATCCGTAGGGGTACTCGACGAGGTAAGGAAGTGCGTCGACCATCGCTCCTGCCAGAGTCGGTGAGAACCGTGCCTCTAACCTGGATTCATTTTGCCGCCTCGCTTCGGGAACGACGAACGTCACCTGCCCCGCAGAATCCGTCGGGCGAATTGCTCCACTGAACGACTCGGTCTTCAACATGCCATGAATATAGACCGGGAATGATAGCTTCATCGCGTCAGACTCTTCGTCTGTCAAAGCACTGACGGTGATTTCAGTCACCCCTTCGGACGCGACTTTCACGCGCCAGTTGACGCGTTGCTCGCCTCCCGGTTCGAGCGAGATCGTCTGCTTCAATGGCCATGTGCGATTTTCTCCGCCGTTTGGTTCATTCGATTCGATCAGCGAAAGAAGCTTGCCGTCGACGGCCAACGTGACTTCCACCGACTTCGCAGACTTCAGATAGCTATGAACGTTTGCACTGATGACGACCTCGTCCTTATCGACGAAGAATCGTGGCGCTTGCAGGCGGACCAGCAGATTCTTTCTGGTCGTAACTTCGACTTCACTTTGTCCGACCTTCGTGCCCAGTCCCATCGCCCAGGTCTTCACCTTCCAGCCGGTCAGGCTTTCGGGCATCTTGAAGCTGACTTCCGCCATACCTGACTGATCGGTCGTCAGCGAACCCGTCCAGAACGCCGTGTCGGCGAAATTCGAACGGATTGTGGGAGTCTGCATCGCACCTTCAACAGCTCCGTCCGGCGTCTCTACGGACCCTGTTGACGCGAAGTCCGCCTCCATGGCGGCAGGCATGGGCATCGCTCCCCGCATCATGGCCCCGGCAGGTGCTGCCATCATTTTCTGACCGCCTGCTGCACGCCCTCTGCCCGCTGAAAGGAAGACGATGCGATCGCCCGATATTCCTGCGTCGAGGCCGCCAAAGACTCCGAGGTCATTCATCGGAATATCGCCAGTCTTGATCAGATTGCTGAACGAGCGATCCAGGGTGTTGTCGCCCTGCGGGAAATGGTTACGACGCCACTTCCAGAAGAACTCTTTGATCTCAGGTACGTTGCTTCCACCTGAAATGTATTCGACGGTCTTGTCATAAACGGTGAGCACAGTGGATCCCACGAACGGTTCGCCGGTCGGGTCGGTCAGTTTCACGTGCACCCGTGCATCAGCACCCGGCTGGTACTCCGTGGCGGATGGCTGCACCTCGACGTTGATGATCCGCTTTTCCGGGGGAACAACGACCTCGCGAGTCTCCTGATGGTACTTGCCGTTCGAGACCGTAAACGCTTCCAGAAAGAAGTTCGGCATGTCCTTTTGAATCACCGCGACTTCTTCGACTGTCGTCTTGCCTTTCAGGCGAATCACCTTCGGTGGAAGGTAGACTCCATTCGAAGGGCGGATGAACAACACGATGCAACCATCTGGATTGTTCGTCGTGACCATCAAATTGACAGTGTCACCTGGTGCGTATTCCTGCTTGTCCGTGATCAGTTCCAGATCGTTGAAGCGGAACTCTCGTCCGTCGAAGCCGTCGCCTCGTACCACGAAAACATATCCTCCCTCGATCGAATGCTGTTTCGAATCGGTCAGCTTGTACGACAGACGGTATTGTCCCGCTTTACTTGCCGCGATCTGTTGCTGGGCATGCCCTTGTTCGTTCGTATCCAGTTTCCAGCTTTGTACCGCTGTTTCGACCGGCTTTTGATCCGCGTCATAAGAAATTCGAAAGAGCGTCAGCTCTCCTGTCCCTTTGACGGGTTTATTATCAAGCGTGTGGGCCTGAAACGAAGCGTGGATGTCATCACCAACACGGTAGTGACCTCGGTCGACCCAGGTGAAGACTTTGAACGGCTGACGGGCGACGAGAACATTTCCGGTCCCGACGATCGTCCGACGTGACTCATCCACCACTTCTGCCGTGATGGTGTAGGAGTGATCTTCGTCGCCGTGAATTTCTTTCGCGGCCAAAGTGTCGATCTCGACACGGACCTCTCCGTCCTCGCCGATCTCCACTTCTTGTTCTGTGATCAGTTCGGGCGGAGCTGGGTTGTGACCGATCCACCATCCTTTGGGTCGAACGCAGCCCCAGCGATTCCAGCCCGGATACCAGGTGTAGTCCGACGCGAACCACCAGTATCCACGTCCATAGAGCCAGTCCCAGTTGGCGATGGGATACCAATGGCTGTCATGCGCAGATCGTTGAACCTTATATTTCACTTTCGCCTTGGTGACCGGAGCACCGAAGAAGTACTTTGCCTTGATTGTCGCCGTGATTTTTTCGCCAAGTGCGATGGGTTCCGTCGGCGCATCAATTTTGACTTCGTACTCTGGCTTCTTGTATTCTTCGACCCGGAACGAACCTCCCTGGTTGAATTCGTTCTGAACAACAAGCTGATACGTTCCCAGCATCGCACCTTTCGGCAGCGGGAATTCCCCTTCGAGCCCGCCGTAATGATCCGTCGTGAAGACTTTCTGAAAGACTCCTTCTCCTTGAGGATTACTGATCAGGACCTTGAACTCACGATTGGCGAACTCTGCCTTGTCAGCCACATCATATTTGCTTGTCTGAATCCAGAACTTGAATTTCACTGTCTGTTCCGGGCGGTAGACCGGCCGATCCGTGATGGCGTATACGCGTTTCGCGTTGTACTCCTCATCATGCTTCTGTCCCCACCATGAGTGCGTGAAGCCGGTGTAAGCCAGTCGCCCTTCTTTCGTCCTGGCAACGATCATCCATTGGTGATCGTTCGGCATTCGCTTCGAGGGGAGCGAGATCAGTCCGTTACCGTCCGTAAACTCAGAGAAATTCGTTGTGGTCAACTTCCAGCGTGACTGGTTCTTGTCGACCGGGGTCTGCTTCCACCCGAAAAACTCGACATTGGCATTTGCAATCGGCTGGCCTGTTACGGCATCGGCGACGAAATGCATCGACTTTCCATCGAGCGGCTTTCGCACGAGTACCGTGTCCGCAAGCCAGACGATGACATGGCTGACATTGCCGTCCTTCAGACGTCCCGTCAGAAGATAGGCTCCCGCCTTCTGGAGCGGGGTCGTCACTGTAACAACATCATCGAAGTGATCCGGCTTTGGCTTCAGATCCAGCTTCCAGGTGGCAACGGATTCGCCCAGGTACTCTGTCTGGTTCTCAGTCACTAGGCGATAGCCAAGATCCTGGATATTGAATTTACTCCAGTCGAGCTGAGCGGGAGACGATTTCAGGTAGCGCTTCACGTCTTCGAGCAGCTTATCAATCTTCACGACACGAGCTTCAAATGAGACCTCGCTGGCGTTGCGGAAACGGAAATCGACTACGGCTCCGCGCCCGGCAGGTGCCACCGTCAGATTCTCGAACCGCCCCCAGTTCTTCACGATCTGATCCAGTCGGGGCTGACGATGTTCTTGCGCACCGAATTTCTGAATCGCCGACGTCCAGGAGGCAGCCGCTTTCTTGTACTGTCGACGATCTTCGTAAATCTGTGCCAATTGATCGGCCGCAGCAGGCGAGTAGCTGTCTTTCTGCTCGCGATTCGCAATCGTTTGAAAGAGCTTGATGGGGTTGAATTCATCGGGCAGCTTGAAGCGTTTCACGCCCGTCGCCAGCTTCGCAATTGTCTCGTCGTCGCTGAGTGACTGTACTGCGAAGGGACCGCTTTCATCCACGTCGTCACTTCGTCCCGAACCCCGCTGCAACCAGGCGATTGTCTGGACGCCGAAATGTTGATGCAGAAACTGAGCGAAGGAAAAGTCGACTTGGTTTTGCAGCGTCTTATCAAATTCGACTGCCTGCATCAGCGCCCAGCGCCAGCGTTCTCCGTCGGTCGTTGCAGCCTCCCATGACGCGGGAAGCTGATGGAGAACGGGATGACCTTCTGCATCAACCGGGGCACCTTTGGAACTCTCATCCCATGGCCCCCTCCCTCGCCAGCGCATCGGACTTTGTTCTTCATAGTCGGGCAATACCGCAAGTTCGGTAAGCGTCTGCAACTTCCATGGTGCGACGCGGTTGATCTGCTGAGCAAAGTCGATGAAGAGCCTTCCCACCTCCTTATGGTCGGGATCTTTGAGCGCCAATGGCAGGGCCTGCTGGAAAAGCTGAAGAGCCCGAACTCGGTCACGATTGGCCGCCGTCACGTATTGACCACCGCCACGGTGGGATCCCCGCTCGAACTTGCCGGCGATCAGGAAACCGTCGTGAACGAGGACATCGCCGTACTGTCGACCCGCATCTGCCAGAAACCGCCAATTGGAGGCGTGCGTCTTGACGGCGGCCTCAATCAGTTCGTCGACTTCATTCGTCCGTCCCAGGTTCTGAAGAGACTGCACCGCGATGGCCAGGTCCCCGCCAACCTTTGCGGCGTCCGACTTCTCATCGAGCAACAACTTGCGGGCACCTTCATAGGCTGTTTTGAAGTTGCCCGCCTCAAACTCTTTCCGTACCGCACCTCGATTCACAGGATCCCCCGCTTCCTCGGCCAGCGCCGACCATGAGACAACGCAGAAAGAGAGCGCACTGAGCAGGAACGTCAACTTTGACATGATAGGAACCATTCCTTGAGAGATGGGGAAAGCAGGTCCTCCCGACCCGAGGCGCCAGTATACTTGACTGTCTTCCAGATGTCACAGATGCCGAATTCTCCCGGCAGCACTGGGACTGTGATTGATCGCACCTGTGACCGCAGCTTCCATGGCCGCTTGCGAACGGTTACGGGGTGAATTTCGCTGGAATTAGGGACCTCAAAGGCTCTGCGAAGAACGTTTGCACTCCCATCGTAAATTGTTTTTGACTTTGTAAGGGCTGCGGACATCGCTTGAATTGCTGGCGAAAGTGACTTGGATGCGAGATACTTTGGTTTTGTTCCCGAAATCTCAAGCGGATCCAAAATGAAGCTCGAATCTGCATTGAATCAGCGTCACCAGATCATCGCGATGTTGTCCCTGGCGCTGTTGAATGGCTCGTTCTGTACCGCAAGTGATGAGATCAACTTTAATCGGGACATTCGTCCCATACTCTCTGACCGCTGCTTCGCCTGTCATGGACTGGACAGACTGGCCAGAAAAGCCGATCTGCGACTGGACCAGCGAGACGCAGCCATGGCCGCCGGCGCAATAGTGCCCGGAGAACCCGATCAGAGTCCCCTGGTGGAACGAATCTTCTCGCATGACGACGACACGATCATGCCACCGCCTAAATTCAACAAACCACTCACTCTGGACGAGAAGAATCTGCTCCGGCGATGGGTCGAAGAAGGGGCGGTGTATCAGCCACACTGGTCCTTCATTCCCCTTCCCGAACAGGTCTCGATCCCTCCCATCGCGGAGAACTCGGAATGGGTTAAGTCTCCGATCGACGCATTCGTACTGGATCGACTGAGGAAAGAGGGAATTAACCCCGCCAGCGAGGCGACTCGCGAAACGTGGCTCCGTCGCGTCAGCTTTGATCTAACCGGTCTGCCCCCTTCACCCGCTGAACTCGATCGGTTTCTCGCCGATTCTTCTCCGAATGCGTATGAGCAGGTCGTCGATCGATTGCTGGAATCGCTGCAATTCGGTGAGCGTATGGCGAACGAATGGCTGGACGTCGCACGTTATGCAGACACATTCGGATACCAGAGCGACCGCGACACTCACTTATGGCCCTGGCGCGACTGGGTGATTCGCGCGTTCAATGACAATCTGCCCTACGATCAATTCATCACATGGCAAACTGCGGGGGACCTGCTTCCCGATGCCACTCCCGACCAGCGGCTGGCGACAGCGTTCAATCGTTTGCATCGTCAGACGAATGAAGGGGGGAGCGTTGAAGAAGAGTTCCGTCAGTCCTACATCGCCGATCGCGTCGTGACCAATGGAACTGCATTTCTGGGCCTGACCTTTGAATGTGCCCGCTGCCACGATCACAAGTACGACCCGATTTCTCAAGCCGATTTTTACAGTCTGGCCGCATTCTTCGCCAATATCGACGAACACGGACTGTATTCGCATTTCACCGAAACGGCTCCCACCCCCACGATTCCGCTCTACAACGAGGATCAAAAGTCCAGGCACATCGCACTGAAGGAAAAAATCCGACAACGGGAAGAAGGACTCAAACAGATCCGCACTGAAGCGAGCAAACGGTTCGCAGATCATCCCCTCTCAAAACTCACGACGACCGACGTAACCACGCTCACAAAGTTCGTCGGTCAATCCACTGACGCATCACCGCAATCGGCGAACCCCAACGAGCCGCAGCGACAGACGGGGCCTGTCCCGAAGTTGCATCTCTCCTTCGACAGCGTGACGCCGAACGGCGACAACACACTGGTTGAGGGGGTTTCCGGTCAAGCAATCAAGTTTGGAGGTGACGACGCGTTTCCCGGAACCGGTTCCGGAGAATATTGTCGAACGTCCCCATTCAGCATTTCAGTCTGGATCAAGCCAGCGGAGCTGAAGCCACGAGTTATTCTGCTCCACCAGTGCATGGCGGCAGAAGATGCTGCATTTCGTGGGTACTCCCTGGTACTTGACAACGAAAAACTGCAGTTCTCGCTGATCCATTTCTGGCCCGGAAACGCCATCCAGGTTGAGTCTGAAGAGGCGGTTCGAGCGGGCGAATGGACCCATATCGCCGTGACGTACGACGGCAGCAGTCACGCTGAAGGTGTCCACCTCTACCTCAACGGCCAGCCCGCTCATGTGAGCATTGTCCGAGACAAATTGACGCGCGACATCCGGTATCGGAAGGAATGGGGCGATCACGCCGCTCAACCCATCGAACTCTCTTTAGGAGCCCGGATGCGTGATGTCGGTTTCCGGGGCGGCGCGATCGACGAACTTTTCGTGTTTGATCAGGAACTGTCTCCACTGGAAGTTCTGGGTCTCAACCGGCAGGTCACACCGCCGGGCCCAGCTCCCCTTCCCGAAACGTCAAGGCTGGCCGAAGAGGCCCGGTTTGAGCACTATCTGCTGCGGTTCGATGAACCCTACAGGCAAGCCCTAAGTGAGTTGAATCGGCTTCGCAGCGAAGAGAACGAACTGGCCTCGAACGTGATCCAGATCATGGCCATGGTCGAACTGCCACAGCCACGAGAGACGCGCATCCTCAAACGAGGTGCCTACGACGCACCGGGCGACGTGGTCACGGCCAACGTTCCATCGAGCATTCTGCCCTTCCCCGAAGAGGCCCCTCGCAATCGACTTGGACTGGCAAGATGGATGACCAATCCGCAGCATCCGTTGACGAGTCGCGTCGCGGTCAATCGCTTGTGGAGTCTCTTTTTTGGACGGGGACTGACGGTGACCGTCGAGGACTTCGGTGGCCAGGGACAGTCCCCCTCGCACCCCGAACTGCTCGACTGGCTGGCCCGCGACTTTGTCGAGCATGGATGGAATGTGAAGCGATTCTGCAAACAGGTTGTGCTCTCCGCCACGTATCGGCAGTCCTCTCAGCCGGGCGATCCGAAACTGCTCATCGACGATCCTGACAACAAACTCCTCGCCCGCGGCCCCCGGTATCGACTTTCGGCCGAGCAATTGCGTGACAACGCATTGGCTGTCAGTGGACTGCTGGTGACCGAGATCGGGGGCCCCAGCGTCATGCCTTACCAGCCAGCCGGTTTGTGGGAAGAAGCGGGCACGGGCAAACACTATGTTCAGTCGCACGGCCCGGGACTCTACCGCCGCAGCTTGTACACATTCTGGCGACGGACCTCCCCACCCCCCAACATGCTGGCGTTCGATGCCACGGGACGTGAAGTCTGTACGGCGAGGCGCGAACGAACCGCCACGCCGCTACAGGCTTTAGTATTGCTCAACGATCCGCAGTTCGTGGAAGCCGCTCGCGTACTTGCAGAGAAATTGACTCGCGACGAGTCCGACAGCGTTGAGTCGCGACTGCTGAAAGCGTTCCGCCAGGTTCTCTCGCGCCAGCCGTCACCCGATGAGCTGCAGATTCTGACCCGTCTCTATCGGGATCAGCAGGGGTACTTCGCCTCCGCGCCGGAAACCGCACGAGAATTTCTCAGCGTGGGCGAAACACCGCGAAACGAACACCTCGATCCCACGGAGGTTGCTGCATTGGCTGTCGTCGTGGAAACCCTTCTGAACTTTGACGAATGCGTCACCAAACGCTGAATGGACTTGAATGCCTGCACATCGAATTCAATTGAAAGGACCTTGGGAAGTTTTCCCTCCGCAGGTCAATGCACTCCGCTCGGACGCCGAACAAAAGCCAGAGACGCACACGATGCCGAAAGAGTGGCGAGAGCTTTTCGGCGACCAGGGCGGAACAGCTCGATTCCAGAGAAAATTCCACCGGCCCTCCAATCTTGAGCCGCATGAGCGTATCTTCCTCGCGTTTTCAGGCATTCGAGGAGAGACAAGAATCCGCCTGAATCAACGTCAGCTCGGCGAATTGGACGCTCAGGGAGGGTCGATCGAAGTCGAGCTCACGTCAAACATGAACTCGTTCAATACGCTGGAAGTCGAGATTGATTTTGATCCCGGCCAATCCCCAGGACTGCCCGGGGGATTGTTCGGGGTCGTCGCGTTGGAAATCCGCTGGGACGATCTTCAGAGAAATTAAGCAGCACCCGCGACGACGCCGGACAGCAAACCCGTCGCACAGAATCATCAAGAGGAATTCACGTGGTTACAGAAGTTGTCATTGTTGCCGGAAAACGAACTCCCATCGGACGCTTTCTTGGGGGGCTGGCGGATATGTCTGCGGTTGATCTGGCCTGCGCGGCGAGCGAGGCCGCCCTTCAGAATATCAATCGTCAACTGATTGATCAGGTCATTGTCGGGAATGTCCTCGCTGCGGGACTCGGCATGAACCTGGCGCGTCAGGTCGGCGTGAAACTCGGTTTGCCGCTGGAAGTTCCTGCTTACACGGTCAATATGATGTGTGCCTCGGGTCTGCAGGCTGTCCTGCTGGCCGCCCAGGCAATTCGCGCGGGCGACAGTCATGCTGTTCTGTGTGGCGGGACGGAATCCATGTCGAACGCCCCCTACCTGCTGCCAAAGGCAAGGAAAGGCTACAAGATGGGCGACGGAACTCTCGTCGACTCATTGCTGCAGGATGGACTGGTCGACAGCTTTGACCACAAGCACATGGGTGTCTCCGTCGAGTTACTTGCTCAGGATTATCAGATCACACGAGGTGATCAGGATGCGTTCGCGCTACGCAGCCAGAAGCAATATGCCGCCGCAGCCGCCGCGAATGCCTTTGCTGACGAAGTGATTCCCGTCGGTAAGGTAACGCAAGACGAACACCCGCGTGCGGACACGGTGCTCGACAAACTGGCAAGTCTGAAACCGGCATTCAATCCGTCCGGGACAATCACTGCAGGGAATGCTTCCGGGATCAACGACGGCGCCGCCATGCTTGTCGTCGCCAATGGCGAGTTCGCCCGAAAGCACAATTGGCCCATTCTGGCACGACTCTCTGGCGGTGCGGTGCAGGGTTGTGACCCGGTGCGGATGGGGCTGGGGCCGGTCCACGCGATCAGAAAGCTCTGCTCGCGGCATGACTGGACCGTTGATCGTTTCGCTCGCATCGAAATCAACGAAGCCTTTGCTGCTCAGGCACTCGCCTGCCAGCGCGAACTGAAGGTCGATCTTGAGAAGGTCAACTCCTTTGGCGGAGCGATTGCAGTCGGCCACCCGATCGGTGCCTCCGGTGCACGGCTCGCGGTCCACCTTGCTCAACAGATCGCAGCGGGTCACACGAAATCGGGACTTGCCAGCTTGTGCGTCGGCGGCGGAATGGGAATCGCCGCTGCGTTCGAGTCGCCGTAATTCACGAGCCTGAGCGAACCGCATGATTTTGAACGAGGCCGGAGGAATCGAATTGGTCCCTCCGGTTTTGTTTTTGTTCGCACGCCGTGGTCCTTTTACATTGCCGAGATTGTCAATCCGCCATCCCCGGTGTCATTACAGATTGGACACGAATTCGGTAGCATTCTTCATCAGTGACCTCTTATCCGTTCCGGGTGCTCTGACAAGGGTGAGCTTATGACCAAATCACGACGCGATTTTCTGGGTCAATCAGTCGGGTCGGTCGCTGCCGCGTCGCTCTATGCCGCAGCAGGAGTTGCTGCGGACTCATCAGATCGTCAAGAAGAGCCCATGCCTGTTGCGATCATCGGGCCCGGCGGAATGGGGATGGCGCACGTCAACCAACTGGTCGGGAATTCGTCCGTTCGACTCGCCTATGTCTGCGACGTCGACTCAGACCGTGCTGCTAAAGCGGCAGAGACGATTATGCAGAAGACCGGGCATGCCCCTCAGGTTGTCTCTGACATGCGACGAGTTCTCGATGATCGTGCCATCAAAGCGGTGTGGATTGCCACTCCGGACCATTGGCACGCGCCAGCAGCAATTCTCGCCGCGAATGCAGGAAAGCATGTGTACGTTGAGAAGCCCTGCTCACACAATCTGCGTGAGGGGAGGCTGATGATCGAGGCGGCCCGAAAGAACAATGTGGTGATGCAGGTCGGCACGCAGAGCCGCAGCACCCCCTTTATTGCCGCCGCACTCGAAAAAATGAATTCCGGAATCATTGGAGAAATTCTCGTCGCCAAGGCGTGGAACAGCCAGCTTCGAGGCAGCATTGGACGACAAACGCCTTCACAACCACCCAGGAATCTGGACTACGATCTCTGGCTGGGGCCGGTCACCGAACGCCCATACCAATCCAACTTCCTGCCTGGTATCTGGCGCTGGTGGTACGACTTTGGCTGCGGAGATATTGGAAATGACGGAGTCCATGACATCGATATTGCCCGGTGGGGCCTCGGCGTCACGACTCATCCGAGTCGCATCGCCGCTCTGGGGGGAAAATGCTTCTTCGATGACGACCAGCAGCATGCAGATACCCAGTACGTCGCATTCGAGTATCCCGGGGCATCGCGATCGGGCAGACCCCAACAGCTAGTCTACGAACAGCGAATCTGGTCCCCTTACGTGCAGGAGGGATTCGAAAATGGAAATGCATTCTTCGGAACATCCGGCATGATGATCATGGGCAAGTCCGGCAGGTTCCGGCTGACGGGTCCGAAGAACAAGCTCATTGAAGAGTCATCCGGCGCGGGCCCGGATCTCGCCGCACACCATCAGAACTTCCTCGATTGCATCCGCACCGGGAAACGCCCGAACGCCGATATCGAGATCAATCACCTGTCCACATCGCTGTGCCACCTGGCCAACATTGCCACACGCACGGGCCGCGTTCTGAACTTCGACCCCGCCACCGAGACGATTCGAGACGATGCGGAAGCCTCACAGCTCTTGTCACGGGAATATCGCGAACATTGGGCGAAGCCCGCGGCGTCGCTTTGAAAGTGATGAACAGCGACGGACGGTGATCAACCCGAATGTCAGAGTTCCAGAATCAGCTCGCCGGGCCAGGAGGTTCCGATCCTCTGCGCGGTCTCCCCGGTTCCGCACGTCCATCACTCGAGGATTTCGGAGTGATCTCTCGCAGGCGCTCTCCCCTCGGCGGCGCAGCAGTTGCACCCTCACCGCACGTGTGCTGCGAGAGTAGTTCCGTTACCAGTACCAGAAGCGTGACTCATGATCGTCACCTGAAAACAAGCCTTCTGATACTGGTGAGTGACATGGACAAGGGATTCGTCGCAAGTCCTGCCGTGGCGTCTACGGCGTAGGGCTCGGGCGGAACGTCTGCGATAGTGAATCGGGTAATGCGATCTTCCAGACAGGGTTCAGGCGCCGTTTCGCCTGAGTCGTCTGCGGGTCAATTGTGTGAATGAGCTGATCAAAGTTGATCTCAGGTTGGTAACCGCTCAGTCGAATTGAATGAACAACAACCATATTGGCATGTTTTGGCTCCGGTGAATAAGTCACCGACATTCCCCTGCAGCAGCAGGCGCCATCTGCAGCATTGCAGAGCTGTCCCAACCAAAGTCCGCCTCTGCGTTTCCGCGACCATAGATGAACTTCGGAGCCGCATGATCCATCGTCGTCACACGCGCTGATCCGTGCGTGCGGCACCTCGTTTCCTCAGTTTTCCTCAGGAGATCTCTTAAAATGCAGGCTGTAGTATTTCACGGTGTGGGAGACGTTCGCCTTGAAACCGTCGGCGAACCCAAAATCAAAGAACCAACGGACGTCATTGTCAGACTTGTCGCGAGCGCCATCTGCGGCACTGACCTGCACATGATCCGTGGAACAATGCCGGGCATGGTACCAGGCACGATCCTGGGCCACGAAGGGGTTGGCATCATCGAAGAAGTCGGCAGCGACGTGGTCGACATGCAGGTCGGCGACCGTGTCGTCATCCCATCCACGATTGCCTGTGGACACTGCTCATACTGTGAGACGGGGTATCATTCTCAATGCGATAATGCGAATCCGCATGGAAAGCAGGCGGGAACGGCCTTTTTCGGTGGCCCCGCCACCACCGGCCCCTTCGATGGACTGCAGGCCGAGTTCGCGCGCGTGCCGCTTGCGGACGCGGGACTGGTGAAACTGCCGGAGAATGTCAGTGACGATCAGGCGATCCTGATCTCGGACATCTTTCCGACAGGCTACTTTGCTGCGGACATCGCCGAGATCAAACCGGGGGACAGTGTTGCCGTCTATGGGTGCGGCCCGGTGGGCCTCTTCAGCATTGCCAGCGCAAAACTCATGCGGGCCGGTAAGATCTTCGCGATCGATTCTCTGCCCGACCGACTTGCAGCGGCCGAAAAACTCGGTGCGATCCCCATCAATTTTAATGAGGCCGATCCCGTCAATTCGATTCTCTCGCAAACAAACGGCATTGGAGCACTGCGAGTGATTGACGCGGTCGGCGTCGATGCCGTCGCTCCGGAAGAAGGACTGATCGCCTCGTGGCTCCCTTCCTCGGAACGAACCCGACATCGGGAGCAAGTCGCTGAAGTCGCTCCGCGCCAGAGGCCAGACGGCGACAACTGGATCCCCGGTAATGCCCCGTCCCAGGTACTGGACTGGGCCGTGAAATCGATCGCCAAGGCTGGAACCCTCTCCATCGTCGGGGTCTACCCTCAGACAGCGCAGTTCTTCAACATCGGTATTGCGATGAACAAAAACATCACGATCCAGATGGGAAACTGTCCTCACCGTAAGTACCTGCCGAAACTTGTCGAAATGGTCAGCTCTCAACGACTCGATCCACTTACCGTCCTTCCCGCACGACATGAACCGCTGACCAACGTCCTGCAAGCCTACAAGGAATTTGACAAGCGTAACGCGGGCTGGATCAAAGTCGAACTGAGCCTCCCTGTCACCGCTTAGCGAAGCGGTGGGCAGAACGGCTCGAATTCCGTATTCTGCCCCGTGGGGGACTACTGCAGTCTCGCATAGACTCAGCACTGCGGGGGAAGTACTTTCTCGGTATCTCTTTTTTCCTGCAGCAGGAACCGAGAAAGTGCCCCGCACTGTACTGATAACCGTGATGCGAGCGATGATCTTTCTCAAACGTGTCTACGACGAACGATCCAGTCAGGACGGAACCCGCATTCTCGTTGAGCGACTTTGGCCGAGAGGGGTGAGCAAGGAGAAGGGGGCAATCGATCTGTGGCTCAAGGAAATTGCTCCCACCACGGAACTTCGCAAATGGTTTGGGCACGACCCGGCGAAGTGGGACGAATTCCGTCAACGCTACTGGGCGGAACTGAGACACAACCAGGCGCCGCTGGAGACCCTGCGAGCGAAGTCTGCGGAGGGTCCGGTCACCCTGGTGTATTCGTCTCATGACCAGGAGCACAACAGCGCGATCGCGTTGAGAGACTTCCTCGAGAAACACCGATAGTCACCTGACGCGACATGGACCGTTGCGCAACGGCCATCAAAGGCCGTTCGGACCGATCAAGCGTTTGCTGGGATCCGGATTCGCGTTTTTCTCGACTCGCTTGATCAGCGTGGATTTCCAGCTTGCCGCCAGCGGACCCAGCGCGGCAAGCTCAGCCGCTGCTCGCAGATCATCTATTTCAAAGTGCATGATTCGGTTGGACCGTTCGATCGTCCAGTCAGGATACGGCCGGTCCTGGAGATGAAATCCCAATCCAGGGGTAATCATCCCTTCCCTCAAGACTCGAAAGTACCAGCCGGTACGCCCCGATTCCTGAACCTGCAGCGCCAGTGTCTTGATCCGCCAGCGTCGGGCCAGTTTCCAACAGGGCTGCCGAGGTTGAGAAACCTGAAGTCGAACGTCACCCAGTTGCCAGATGTCTCCCACACTAACGGTTGTCTCATTCAATCCCGCGATCGTGAAATTTTCTCCGAATGCGCCGAAGGGAAGATCCGGCTTTTGGAGGACCTGCCGCCATTGCGCATAGTGATCTGCGGAATAGGCCAGAACAGCCTTGTCGGGTCCCCCGTGGTGCTCGAGATCCGCCTGCCCGTCTCCCTCCAAGTTCGTGCTGCCAACTTGAACTGGACCGGGAACCGGGGACTTTTGAAATCCGCTTGTCCACGGTCGGTCCATGGGATCAGTGGCACCCTCCAGCCCCATTTTCCGAGGTAACCCGACCTGGATCGATTGCAGCACGGGATTTGTCATGCCCTAAGTCCCTGAACACGCTTGGACGGCATTTGTCACACAGTACCCGTGTCACCACGAGCGACCCTGCACCATAGTGTATCAAGGTCGGTGAACCCGAGGAGTGGAAGGTGGTGCCTCCGGTCCGATCCTATCGAGATGTACACTCTTCCAACGAAGTAAAACTCAGCTTCGGGAGCAGAGAGAACCTCAATCGGTCGACTCCTTCACTTGGGACCATAGAGTGTCAACAGAAACGACGCGGGTTCAAGACACTCCACGGAATGGGGTTCTCCTGCGGCGACAAGAAGCATCTGTCCCGCGGAGAGCTGCTGAACTTTTCCCATTGCGGTGAAGGCGATCACTCCTTCAAGACACTGTACGGTGATGTCTCGCGGAGCCTTGTGCTCGGTCAGCACCTTACCTGCGGCCATCACAAGACGAATGATCTCAATGTTGTCTGACTTGAACAACGTACGCGTCTGAGAAGTCGCAAGTTCCTTCCCGAGAGGCTGTACGTTAATGACTTCGCCCGGTTGTGCATGAGGTATCGCCATCATCGATCTCCTTATTCGAAGCAACTGCATCGGGCTCATTGATCGCTGCTCAGACATTGATGCAGCTTTGCCAGGATGACTGAGGCATCGAGCCCTTCCTGTTGACACGCGTATCTGAGCGACTTTCCGCCGCAGGAAGAATCAATGCCCAGTTTCTGAAACACAGTCAGTGTTTCGGGATGCTCAATAATCCAGTCTGGCACGGAAGTATCGAGATCACAGGATGTCATGGAGTTTCCGCCTTCCGGAATGAATGGCCTGTCTTCAATCCTGCGACGAACCAGACAAGAGCCAGGGCGCCGAGGAAAAAGACCGTATCACCGGGAACACGCAGCCAGCGAAGCCACTGCATGAGTTCAGTTTGCATGAATTCGGCGCTACGTGAATACCAGTACCCGTGTTCGACAGAGGCCCAGGTCTGCATCAGCCCCACGGGCAACAGACTCAGCAGACACATCGCTGCGAGCCCAACGTTGAGCGACCAGAAAGAGAAGCGAAGCCACCCGTCATTCCATTCGCGCCCCGGAATCAACGCTCGAAGACAGACCAGCATCAGTCCGATCCCAAGCATCCCATAGACACCGAACAGAGCGGCATGTCCATGCAGCGGCGTGGTATTCAGCCCCTGCATATAATAAAGGGCAATCGGCGGGTTGATCATGAATCCAAACAAGCCTGCACCGATCATGTTCCAGAAGGCAACCGCCACGAAGAAGTAGATCGGCCATTTGTACTGTCCTACCCATTTCGTCAGCCGTGACCGACGCAGGTCTTCCATTGCATCAAACCCCAGCAGTGTGAGCGGTACGACCTCCAGGGCACTAAACACGGATCCCCAGGCGAGCGCCACCGTTGGGGTTCCAGAAAAGTACAGATGGTGACAAGTTCCGATAATGCCCCCCGAAAGAAAAATCGTTGCCGACAATAAGGCTGAGGCAGCAGCGATGCCGGGTCGAACCAGGCCGAGACGCATAAAGAAAAAGGCGATCACGGTCGTGGCAAAGACCTCAAAAAAACCTTCCACCCAGAGGTGCACAACCCACCACCGCCAGTACTCGACCATCGACAGGTGCGAATGCTGACCCCAGGTGAGCCCCGCGCCGTAAAATAAGGCGATCGCGCCGCTGGCCACCGCCAGCAACGTTACCAGTTGTTTCTGCTCGCCTGTTCGCCGCAACGCCGGAAGCAGCACTCGAATCATCAGGACCAGCCACAGCAGCAGACCTGCGAATAGTGCGATTTGCCAGACGCGCCCCAGATCGACGTACTCATATCCCTGGTGACCAAAGTAGAACGACACGGTGTCCGAGAGTTTATTGTGAACGCTCAGTAGTTCACCCGTCAGCGACCCCACCACGACCAGCAATAGCGCTGCGAACAGAATGTTCACGCCCAATCGCTGTCCCGGTGGTTCGTGTTCGCTGACCAGAGGTCCGATGAACAATCCCGCCGCCAGCCAGGCTGTGGCAATCCAGAATAAGCCCATCTGAATATGCCACGTTCGAGTCACGCTATACGGCAGCCACTCCGACAGGGGAATCCCGTAGAAACCATCCCCCTCCACCCCATAGTGGGCCGTGACAACCCCCAGCAGCATCTGCACGAGAATCAGAGCCGAGACGACCCAGAAGTACTTGATCGTCGCCTGCTGTGAGGGGGTGGCGACCCATTGACCGAGGGGGTCCGCTTCAGGCAATGGCGTCACTTCCTCTTCGTGCTTTTTGGCCGCGTGCCACCAGACCATGGCCGAAATCCCCGCCAGCAGCATGATGATGCTCACGCCAGTCCAGACAACCGTATCGCCGGTTGGACGATTGCCGACCAGTGGTTCATAGGGCCAGTTGTTTGTGAACGTCACGTCCTGATCCGGACGATTCGTACTGGCTCCCCACGATGTCCAGAAGAAGAATGCCGCGAGTTTCCGCAGGCGATCCGGGCTGCTCACCGCTCCCGCGGGGATGGCGTAGTCGGCTCGACCATTGATGAACACGTCCGAGTAATGCGCAAGATTCGATTCAAACGCCTCCGCTCGAACAGGATCAATGAGGATGGTCTGGGTCGACGGATCGTAGGTGTTCGTCCGAATGATCTTCGCGAGCCGTCCTTGAAGTTGAGCCTGTTTTTCACTGTCGAGGTCGGCAAACAGGGCTCCAAAGTCCGCAGTGGCCCAGTGGTCAAGAATGAATACGGCCTCGCGATGGAGCCAGTCCGCAGTCCAGTCGGGTGCCACATAACTTCCGTGCCCCCAGACCGAACCGACTTCCATCCCGCCCAGTGACTGCCAGACACCCTGCCCCGCCTGAATTTCCCCTTCGTCGATGAGCAGCCGGCCCTCTGTCGTGGTGACTTTGGACGGAATCGGGGGCATCTCCTGGTAAATGCGAGTCCCGATCCAGCCGAGCACGAGAAAGGAGAGAACCATGACAAGAATAAAGGCGGTCCATAATCGCTTCATGAAAAGCCCCTGCTGGAGT
>NZ_DASWWZ010000140.1:0-16847 GCF_036405755.1 Schlesneria sp. | reverse complement strand
AGGATGCTGTGAACATCATGGCGAGTCATCCACGAAGTGAGTTTCCGCCCCATTGGGTTCCTCTGCAGCATTCCGACTATCTCACCCGGTTCAAAGTGATGGCGGCGTTGCTCGACCCGCTGGCGAACCGCCACGACGTCTGGGCGAGACCTCAATTACTCGACGAATTCCAACGACCGCTGCAGGTCTACTTCATAGGGGTCAGCGTTCTATCCGAGCTGACTGATGAGGAGAAAATCAAAGTACTGGAAACGCTGCGACGCTTACCTGAACGGAACGAAATCATCAAAGGCAATGTTGATGGTCAGAGGTTTGGTCGCACAGGGTTCAGGAACATCCTGGAGGTTCTTGCCGGAGAGGATGCTACGGTCTATGAGGGAAGTCGGAGTCCGCATGCTGACAAGGTCCGAGACCTCGCTTCGACTTTGCTGCGCGAGTTCAGGGAATGGCAGAAGAATAGCAATTAATGCTCCTCGCGGGGATTGCGGAGTATCCGCACGGGATGCTCGTTGGTGGACGTCTCTGCTCGGAATGCCAGCAAGGTGACGCGGCAGGCCGTTCAACATGCGGATGTCGATCGAAGACGGTCTTGCACAGTGAGTTCGTCAGAAGTCTTCGTCGAAATCATCCTCCTCATCATCGTCGTCCGCCGTGGCGTATTCTCCACGGGCTCCCGCTTCCAGAATGGCTTTTCCGGCTTCTACCGAGCGAACCTCGGGAGCTCGAATATCTTCGTTCATTTCCAGCTCCCAACAGCAATGGAGCGCATACGCGTCTTCCGGGGGCATGTCGGGGTACGTTTCATCGAACAATGAGAACGTGGTGCCGCCGAAGAAGCCGAGGCCGCAATCATCCATTTCCCCGGGCTCTTCCGCGACGTACCGGTACTTGAACAACCAGAGCTGCCTCACGTCGTTAGTCGGAGGCCAGAAGATTTCGCGGGTGTCGTACTGTTCGATCTCGTCCGGCGCGCGGCCAAACTCTTGCGGATGTGCCAGCCAGTCACACATATCCGCCATCGCACGAAAATTGGCTTCATTCGCTTCGTCAGGAATGAGGTCGTCTCGATTGAGCTCTTCAAGATAGGCGCAAGCCGTCGTCGAAAAGCTGCGATCCAGTGTCAGGCGAACAAGAAACTTGAGCCCCGCTTCACTTCCCAGTCGGGCGGACGCCCAGGCGGCTTCCATCTGAACTTTCGGATCAGGGTGATCCATCGCCAGCGCGAGCAACTGTTCTCGGTGGGGTTCACTGATAAACGGAAGCGAGGCCGCAGAGCTGTGCGCAAAACTGAAGTCGTCTTTTTTGCTGCTGCGTAACCAGTGCCGCAGCTTCTGGACCCCTTCATGCGAGTCGAACGGATGCTGCTCGATCACGTCTTCCCGGACCAGCCGGTTCACCCAGTCCAGGAATGCGACGCATGCGAAGCCATCCGGCAACGGATCACTCATGCGGTCAACCAGGTCGGGAAGGAGCGGGTCCTGATCGCCTAGCTGTTCGAAGATCACCGACCACAGGTAACCCTCACGCAGAACCGGGTGATAGGCGGCCTGCACCAGTCGGTCGAGTCCCTCTTCCAGTCCGTAGCAGGCGAAGATTTTGACCGCGAACAACAATTCGTTCTGCTGTTCTTCCGCGAACGGCAGCCGCTGATCATAGGCTCGGATCAAGGGTGGAATTCCACGCCGGACCAGGTACTGGAACACGCTGACCGTGCTGACTGACTGGAAAAGCGAGACGAGCTGATGAAAGGCGGTGAAAACGCCCGGTGGTTCGATGGGTCGTTCGATGTAAATCTCGAGTGCGTCGACAAGCGCCTCGGCATCGGGGATCGATTCAATCCGATACTGCCCGAGCTCATTCAGGGACTCGAACAAGTTCGCATCGTCGGCGAGACCCTGTTCCAGCGCCGTTTGCAAAGGTGTCTTCTTTGTCATCCGCATCCATCTCACTTCAAATCGACTGATTTCAGACTGCATCGCGCAGCGGTGTCAATTGGCGTTCCGCCGCAGTGCCTGCCGGATCTCACGATCGGCATCATGTTCTTTGAGTTTCTCTCGCTTGTCGTGTCGCTTCAGACCCTTACCCACGGCGATGGTGACTTTCACGTTACCGCGGACCAGGTGGACATCGAGCGGCACAAGCGTCAGACCTTTCTGGCTGGCCACTTCCGCAAATTTACGAATCTCGCGTCGATGGAGCAGCAACTTACGCTGACGCTTCGGATCATGGTTCAGGTAGGTGGCCTGAGGGTATTCAGCAATGTCACACCCGACGAGCCAGACTTCGCCACCGTTGACCCTGACGTGCGCTTCTTCAATCGAGATTTTGTTATTGCGGACGCTTTTGACTTCGCTGCCATGCAGCATGATGCCACATTCGAGCGAGTCCGTGAGTTCGTACTCATGCTTCGCGCGGCGATTTCGACAAACGACGCGGGACAGGGAGTAGTCTGGTTTGGATTCTGCAGGTTTGGCCATATCTTTTCTCGCGGCTGACAAGGCATTTTCGGAAGCCGGTTTCCGCGTTGTTACTGAGGCCGAACGCGAAACTCGCCTTCTGGTGCTCTTACCCCATTCTAGTCAGGAACGGTCAGTCCGCGAAATCCGTACGGTCGTGAAATCCGTGAACTCTGGACCCTTCCTTATTTAATGGAATGCTTAACAGTCGCGGAGGCCGGGCAAACGTGCAGGACTGACGAAGGGTTTCCGGGATCCGTTGCCCGCGAGTGCGTAGAAGTCGTGCGATTCCTGTATTCGCTAAACCTGGAATTGCCGGCGCGATGGACCCGTCTGTTTACGAAAAACAACGCTGTCTACGCAACATATTGCATTTAGTGAACTAGGTTTGATTGTCCGGTGTTCCGTGTGGCGTTCACAGCATGAAACCGAGGTAGAAGTATGACAACCGCGACGGTCAGCCAAGATTTCGAGAAACTTCTCGACGAAATAGTGAGCAAATTCCTGGGGCATGCGCCGATTCGTCCCGGAGTTCGCAAAGCGCGTCCGCGGTCCAGGTCACCCTTGTCGAAACGTAGCCACTTTCCCACATTCAACGGCGAAAGCACCCCCGTGCTGCGCAGAAGGTAACCTGCGCCCTGCGCATTCATACCGAATCACATCGCGGTCAGTGATTCCGTTGAGGATGTCCATCGCAGCAGCCTCTTTGCTGACCCCGGAAATAAATACGTCCCCTCGCACCAGTTCTCTCCCAAAAACTGGCACGAGGGGATCGTAGTTTTTACGTGGCGACGGCAGTGAGCCATCGGGTGTTTCTTAATGTGTGGACTTCCCACCGCTCAAGCGTGCCACGTCAGCGTCGCGGACGCAGAGGACGTAGCAGGTGCGGTTGTGATGACCGCCCTGGCTGGCATGGCTGGCCGTCGCGGGGGAAATCAGGCAGCGCGTCGGTCCATCATGTGCGAAATTTCGGCGGGTGCATCCATCGGCTGAGTGGCAGGTGACCAGGCCTTGAGGTTCGATCCTGGCCCCCCCCGTGGTGGATAACCGTACTCGCGGAGTTTTCCCGAAAGAGTTCGGATTCCGATCTGCAGTGCCTTCGCCGTCTTTTCACGATTGCCCGCAAAGCGATTGAAGGCGGCTTCGATCAGCTTTCGCTCCATCTCGGCCAGTGTCATACCGGGCAGTGCATCGGGACCATCGTTCGTACACTCTTTTGACATCCAGGGTTCGAGCATCGCAGCGGTGAGCTTTGAGCCCCAGTCCAGTGCACACGCACGTTCAATGATGTTTTCGAGTTCGCGAACGTTGCCGGGCCAGTCGTAGCTTTGCAGGACATGCAGGGCTTCGATCATGATCGAACGGGTCGGTTTGCCTTCGCGACCGGCAACGCGACGGAGGAAGTGTTCGGTTAAGGCACCGATGTCTTCCTTGCGGGATCGCAGTGTCGGCAGAACGATCGAAATGCGACAGACTTCTTCGTAGAGATCACGGCGGAAGAGACCACGATCGACGAGTGTTTCCAGTTCGACGTGTGATCCAAACACGAACCGAACGTCAAATCGGATGCGTTCGCGGGTCACGGGGTGTTCAAACCGCTGTTCACGCAGCAGGTTGACGAGTTGTTTCTGGACGGGCAGAGCGATGTGCTGAACCTGGTCGAGCAGCAGTGTGCCGCCGTCTGCCTGTTCGAGTCGACCGGGACGGTGGCGGGTCATCCCCCCAGGTTCGTGTTCGAGCTGTCCGAACAGTTCCTCTTCGAGTGTTTCGGCCGACAGCACGCTGCAATCGACTTTCACAAAGGGGCGATGAGCGCGTCGGCTGGAATCGTGGATGGCCTGTGCGACCAGATCGATTCCTGTCCCTTGTTCTCCCTTCAGCAGTACGCAGCCAATCTGTTCGGCGGTTTGCTGAACCTGCTGACGCAGGCTCTGCATGGCAGGGCTGTGTCCGACCATGTCCCGCAGGTTGCGGTTGCTGAGTTGTCGTTTCAGACGACGGTTTTCGGCGTGCAGCCGTGCTCGCTGGCTGGCGTTGTTCAGCACTCGAGCGAAGATCGCTGGCGAGTAAGGCTCGGCCAGGTGTTCGATACCCGATGCACTGGAGAAGAGCTGAGGGCTGTCCGCAGTGGCTTCGGCGACAACACAGATGACCTGTGTTGACCACCCCTTCTGCTGGATCTGGCTCGTAAACCCGGCGACGGTTTCCCCTGCTCCAAGCACACCAACCAGACAGATGTCGGCTGATTGCGTGTGAAGTGACTGCAGGGCTGCTTCGACCGATGAAACTGTTCGGCAGACCATCCCGAGTGTTTGACCATCGTCACACAGTCGTCGAGCCATCTCGGTGTCAGATGACACCACGAGGACCGAGGGAGCGGGCTCGCTGACATGGACGGGAGCAGCCGGAGGGGCAGCTACCGCTCGTTGTGGAAAGGGGATCACATCGGGATAGGAGAAGGTCATAGATACACCGTGGTCTGGGAGGAAACCGGGCGAAAGGATATGATCGCACCGAGTGCGGTCGGGCTAAGAAGTGAGTTGCCCGAAGCGGTTCGATGCAGACGAATTGTTGAGGGATATACCGACAGACGAACTGACATGTGGCAGCGAACGAACGTTCTTTGCCCGGGTGCCAGTCATCGCGTGTGATCAGTCCGGACGACACACAGGGTGCCGACGCGAGATCGCTGTCACAGCCGATGACTGGCGAGTGATTTGAGTTGTGTTTCGTTTGGAGTAGGGGAAAGGCGGGCGAGATGTAATGCTAACCCGGAAGTGTGTCAATCTGTTTCGGCCCTTGTTTTTACGAGATTTCCTGAAGTTGTAGGATCTGCAAAACCGCTTAAGAATTCGTGGAATTGGCAATGAATTTCGACCGTCCGCAGAGGAGGAATCGGTGTCGTGAAACCCCTGAAGGGGACTTCCGGGCCACCACCCGAACTCCCGCGGCGCTGGCTGACCCAGACACCAGCGCAGTGCCCCATCGCGGGAGAATGTCTTCGCCGAGCGCAGAACGGGAGTGGTCTGGCGCGGCCACTTTGACGCCTGTTCGCGTCATGCTACGCATCACCCAATTGAACTGGGGCGCGGCTCAGGCCGCGGTGGGAATGCGCTGACCGTCCGCGTGGCACGCCAATGCAGAGGAGGCGTGGGGACCTGAAGGCGGACGCGTTTCCGTGGGCTCAGCGTCCTGCGACTTCGGGGCGATCCTGTTCGCTTCTGGTGCCGTCGTGTCAGCGGCATCGTACGACAAGCGGCCGGCATGCCCTGCTCAGGCGTGTCGACACCGCTCGATAGCGAAATCTCGATGGTGACGATGAGATCGATCGTGATTTCTTCATACGCGGTGGTAAGCGCGATACCACTTCACGAACCGATCAACGCCAGTCTCAATCGGCGTGCGGGGGCGAAAGCCGACATCCCGCGTCAGGTCATCAACGTCGGCATACGTCGCTGGGACATCACCGGCCTGCATCGGAAGAAAGTTCTTCCGGGCGGTCATCCCCAGCGACTGCTCAAGCGTCTCGATCAGGTGCATCAGTTCCACTGGCTGGTTGTTGCCGATGTTATAAATCCGGTAGGGAGCACGGCTGGTTGCGGGGTCAGGATGAGCCCCCGACCACTCGGGATTTCCTGTGGGAATCCGATCAGTCACGCGGATGATTCCCTGTACGATGTCGTCGATGTACGTGAAATCTCGCCGCATCTTGCCGTTGTTGAAAACGTCGATCGGTTCGCGCGCGAGAATCGCCTTGGTGAATAGCCACAATGCCATGTCTGGCCGACCCCACGGTCCATAGACGGTGAAGAATCGCAGCCCCGTTGTGGGCAACTGGTAAAGATGACTGTAAGTGTGCGCCATCAGCTCATTGGCCTTCTTGGTCGCTGCGTACAGACTGAGAGGATGATCGACGTTGTGGTGAATTGAGAACGGCATCTCGGTGTTGGCGCCGTAGACGGAACTGGACGAAGCGTAGGTCAGATGTTTGACTCCGTGATGACGGCAGCCTTCCAGGATGTTCACGAATCCGACGAGATTGCTGTCGACGTAGGCATGAGGGTTCGTCAGTGAGTATCGAACCCCAGCCTGTGCTGCCAGGTTGATGACAGCATCAAATTTTTCTGCGGCGAAGATGTTCTCCACTCCCGGACGATCTGCCAGTTCCCCTTCGACGAAGCGAAAACCGGGCTTCCCGCTGAACTGCTCCAGGCGCGATCGTTTCAGTTCCACAGAGTAATAGGGGTTCAGATTGTCGAACCCGACAACCTCGTCACCTCGCCCCAGCAACTCCAGGCTGACGTGCATGCCGATGAAACCCGCCGCGCCGGTGACAAGATATTTCATGCGATGAACACTCCGTTTTGATCTCAAGGCGTTGCTGACACGGCAGAGAGTGAATCTGTACTCAAGCAGAACCACCGAAATCTGTTCCTGAATCAGCGAGGCGACGAAACCCTCTTTCGCCGGGCAAAGTCTAGGACCCGAGCTTGCGAATGACAAACCTTGTGGAATCCTCACCCTGGAATTCGCTGTGGGGGACTACCGCAGCGACAGACCTCCTGTTCGATTGAAGAGTCGCAGGGTCCCGGCCAGTACCTCAGACCGTATCACCATGAGTTGCCGCGAGGGGAGCGCAGCAATCGTCTTGGGCTGAATGACTCATGGACTGAGCGAGCCGCGGAACAACACACCTGCACACAGCAAATGAGGCGAATAGGGTGCTTTAGTGCCAGACTCGGTGTCGCCAATTCGATAAGGCGGCGGGCTGCTGTGAATCGGGGTCGGCGTCCCCGTCCGCCTCGGGGGCGTCCCCTTCACTCGTTGCAGTGAGTGTGTATTTGTTTTGTCGTAGCGTGTCTGCCATCGGTAGAGAGTCGAGGCTGGCGAGTCCGAAAAGTTCCAGAAACTGCCGCGTCGTTTCGTAAAGAAATGGTCGGCCCAGCGAATCTTCTTCGCCCCCGATGCGCACCAGACCACGTTCCATCAGTTGTTTGAGCATATCCGAGCACTGGACGCGACGGATTTTTTCGATGTCGACGCGTGTGATTGGCTGACGGTAAGCGACGATCGCCAATGTTTCGAGCGCGGGAGGGGTCAGCTTTAGTTCTGCATTTCGCTGATGCAACTTGCCCAGCCAGAATGCGTAGGCGGGGATGGTCAACAGTCGGAATCCACTGGCGACTCGTTCAACACGGAATGCTGAGCCATCAAGATCGTACGCCTGATTCAGTCGCTCGATCAGGTCTCGAGCCTCCGCGACATCGGCCAGAGTCGCCAGTTGCGCGAGGCGTTTCGCGGAGACGGCGGCGTCCGAGACCAGCAGCACAGCCTCGACGCGTGCCATTTTCGGGCTGCGAATACAGGCAGGGTTCGTTCCCGACACCACAAACAGGGTCGGAGAATCGTGCGGGCCCCGGCAAAAGAATGCCCAGCGATGGCCGTTTGTGTTTGTATCGGGCCATGCGGTGTGAGAGGGACCAGATCGATAACAGGGGGGACCCCAGTTGGTCATTGCTTCTGTCGCCAGGCAACGATCTGTTCAAGAACTTTTTCAACCGCCTTAAGTGGCTCATCCGCTCCGGCCTCGAATCGGTAGGATACAGTCGGCTCCTCAGGGCTGGCATAGGTGCAAATGAAGACAAACTGGCCTGACCGATCGCCGGGTTCCAGTCGAAAATTGCGGATATCGAATTCGTTCAATTGTTCGACTGCCGCGGCCCACGTGAGTGATGCAGGGGCTGTTTCCCGTCGCGATTGACCGCGTGGATCAGAGGGGCGAGGCGTATTCGGTGACTTCGGGCGGCGAGGCTGCGGTTCTTGGGGTTCCGCCTGTTCGTAGGCGACCTGTTTGATCCCGTCATCCTGCTCCTCACTGTCGACTGGCCTGGTTTTGCCGGAGGGATTCTCCTCACGCCGTGACTTTCGTTCATAGCGCGAAGGGAATCCGCCACCTTCTGCCATGGCCTGGAAGTTTCTTTCCATCGCGGCACGTTCGGCTGCGTCGGAGTCGTCAGGTTCGGCCGAAGCGCTACGGCGAGGAGTTTCCGGCCAGTTCGAGTCGGCTTCGAGATCGTCACCCCACCCGGCGGCCGCACTCTCAGTGTTTCGGCGGTTCCCTGTTTCACGGGACGCCAATCCCTTTGAATCCCGGTTGGAACTCCCGCGGCGTAACGATGTGCTCGATTGACTTATCAGTCGGGGTTGCGAGTCCAGCCGGTCCATCTCATCCGGGGCTCCTTCCCGCTGGCTTCGTGATGAGCGGCTGAGCCGCATCTCGCGATCAATCTCGCTGTCGTCCTCGAGGGGTGAGGCCACGACGGGGGCAAACTGAGGGATCCCAAATATGGCAAGAGCCGGTACTGTCAGCACCGGAATTAATATCAAGATCGTGGCGAGACCGTTTGATTTCATCTCCACCTCCATGTGGAATTTCGGTTCACGTCGAATGCCTATCTCCCCGGCATTCTTAACGTATTCTGAGCAAGATCGTAGAACAACTCGTCAAAGCCCGCAATTGGAAATTGTCATTTCGGCATTTCGGGCATTTATCCCTCTCAATGGCATGCCATTTGTTTCAGGGTGACGAATGTTAAGGGACGTCTGTTTAGGTCGTCTTGCGTGACTGGACGCACGTATAAAACTCTGTGTCCAAGCCAAATAGTGTATCACAACGCGCAGGTGAAAGATTTTGACCGCGCCGCAACACTCTGTTTGAGTGTGCGAAAATGGCTCAGAATGTAAGATTCGATGCCGCAAATGGTATTAGGACATGAAATCCAGGTAAAATACGCTTGATATTTTGCTGGATGTTTTGAACGATTCCTCGTAGCATTTCCATGAATTCAGGGTGTTTATTGCAGATTTGTCCGCCCCGAGGGCAAGCGACTTGAAATCGCATGTTTTCTGAGCGTAATATGGTGTATAAAATCGAATACCCAATTTGCGACGCCGGATCGGTTGTTCAATCAGCAGGCCCTGCGGTTCATTTGCTCTCCCAGCGTTTTCGGTTCACTCCCCGCGTAGAAGCCTAGAAGCGAAGAAAGAACATGACAAATAAACAGGCTGTTGACGACACGGCGATCATCAAATCCAGTAGAGTCGTAAAGCCTACAGCGCAGTTGGTGATCCGGAGCGGTCCAGCCGAGGGGAGTTCGGTTCCTCTGCAAGTGGGTCAGATCATCACGATCGGTCGGGCGCAGACGAACCGTCTTGTGATTCCTGACGAAATTTGCAGTCGAAATCACTGCGAAGTTTTCTATGACAGTGGTGTCTGGAAGCTGCGCGATCTGGGAAGTCGTAATGGTACACGTGTCAATGGCGAACCGATTTCAGGTGATATTCAACTTACCGATGGAAGACAGTTTCAGATTGGCAGTACGTTTATTGCCTTTACCTGTAACACCAGGACTGGTGCAGGAGACGAAGTCGGCGTGAATACAACTGCGAACCAAATCAACGAAACTGTCAACCATGGCCAGCGACACACGGTGCTGGAGCCACGTCCGTCCGGACAGTTGCCGGAAATCATTCATCGAACGGAAACAACTCGGTACAGATCGCCCGATGTCGCCAACGTGCATGAAGTACGTGGCCACGAAGCACAGCGACTGGTTCGCCTTGGGCTGCGAATGGCAGAAGAGACCGATGTGCGTGTCCTCGCCTCGATCGTACTGGACGAAATCTTCGCAGTAACATCGGCCGACCTGGGGGCTGTGTTGCTCTGGAACGAAGCGGATTCGTCATACCGTGATCACCGCAACCTCGACGTGGTTGCATACAAGTCGCGAGAGGCTTCGCGGCCGTTCGAGCGGATTTCGGATTACGTGACCAACATGGCGTTGGAATCACGCACCGCTATTGTCGCTCACGACATCAAGTCTGATGGTCAGTTCACCGCCAGCGACAGTTTGCGGGCGATGCAGGCGGAAAGCATTATCTGTGCTCCGATCCGTACGTCGGATCGCCTGCTGGGTCTGATCCAGCTCTACTCCACCAATCCCGATAATCGCCTTCAGGCTGATGATGCCGAGTTCGCTCTGGCCGTCGCGGATCAGCTCGCGGTACTGATCGAAAATCTGAACGAACGCCGCCGGCTGGCTGCCGGATTGGCCCGGGTCGAAACGGAAAACAAGACACTACGTGAGCAACTGCTGATCGAAACCGAGCTCGTCGGGGATAGCGAATCGATTCGACGGCTGCGAGACCGCATCCTGCGTATCGCTCCGACCGGTGCAACGGTGCTGATCCGAGGAGAAAGTGGCGTCGGTAAAGAACTTGTGGCTCGTGCGATTCACCAGCACAGCTCGCGAGCCGATGGGCCGTTCGTCACCATGAACTGTGCCGCATTGAGCGAAAGCCTGCTGGAAAGCGAACTCTTCGGCCACGAAAAGGGATCGTTCACCGGGGCTGTCAGCCGAAAGATCGGTAAGTTCGAGCAGGCACACGGCGGTACGATCTTCCTGGACGAAGTCGGTGAAATGAGTCCTGCCATCCAGGCGAAGTTCCTGCGAGTGCTCGAAGGTCATCCTTACGAACGAGTTGGCGGCGGGGGCGAAGTTCGCGTGGACGTGCGAGTTGTCGCTGCCACAAACCGTGACCTGGAAGACTCGGTCGAACAGGGCCGCTTCCGTAAAGACCTCTACTTCCGACTCCAGGTGATGGAATTGGTCGTTGAGCCGTTGCGCGAGCGACGAACCGATATCGCCATTCTTGCCAAGCACTTCATGCAGCGGTTCTCGAAGAAGTGTGGTCGCAACGTGACCTCGATTCTGCCTACCGCAATGTCGACTCTGGTGAACTATGGCTGGCCCGGCAACGTCCGTGAACTTCAGAACACCATTGAACGTGCGGTTATTCTCTGCTCCGGCGATACCTTGGCTCCTGTTGATATTCAGTTGTCGGCACTCGGCCGGAGCGATGCCCCCGCAACGTCGTCGCTGTCGAACTCGGGCTATCGTGCAGTGCCGATCGATGTCATCGAACAGGAGCACATCCTGGCGACACTCGAGTGGACAAAATGGAACAAGTCGCAAGCCGCTCACATCCTTGAGATTGAGCGATCGACACTCGATCGTAAGCTGAAGAAATACGAAGTCGAACGACCTTCACGGAAGTAGTTTCTTCATCAGCGCCGACGTAATTCACTCAGTTGCGTCGTCGGACTAGCTTGTCCTTCAAGAGAGAGCTATTGGGAGATTCCTGATAGATCTCTTTTTTTGCGTCGCATGAGAAAATTGAAGCGGCGTTGCAATGTGGGGTGTGAGACGATTGGTCTGGATGGGTATTTCAAAGAAAATACCGTGTCCTTCAAGGCGTCTGTGGCGCTTTCGAATCCTTTCCTTACTGCCTGTTTATTGTGCAGGCGATGTTTAAACGTGCGCATTTTGCACGTTGCTCAGCGATGAGAAATGTCGCATCCGGACAGAGCGAGCATCGATTCCGGTGTCCGTCAGCGGGATCTGTGGGGGCAAATTGATTTTTAATGCAGAACTCGATCGCCGTATCTGATTGAGGTAGTCTCTGGCGGGGCGTAAATGGACATGGCAAGCTGCCGCTGACTCCGTTTTTGAGCGGATCGATGATGTCAGGACGTCCTTATTTTCGTCGCTGAACTGGAACATCACCCCTGTGGCCTCGTCAATGTCTCATCCGGTCCGAGCAGGTTTGGGCGATCGTAATGTGGGGAGGTACCCCGTTTGGCTGGTCGTGTCGCTGGTGTGGCTGCTCGGGTTCTTTGCCTGGTTTCAGACGTTTGGGTTTCCCAACAATCCCGCTCTTCAGCGCTCCATGGTTTGGGGCGGAATTCCGTTTGAATTGTTGGATCTGGTAGATCCCCCTTTAGAACCGGGGGCCGCACCGTGGAGTTGGTGGAACCTGTTGCAGCGAGGCCCTTACCTGCTTGCCGCGATTCTGATCTGGGGTGGTGCGTGGGGGTTGGGATCACTCGCCCTTCGATGGATGAAACTGCCGCTGCGGGGTGCAGAACAGCTCTACTTTGCATGCTCATTGGGGTTGTCCCTGCTGTCGCTTGTGACCCTGTTACTGGGGCTGGCGGGTGGTTTATCTCAGGGACCCTTTGGTGCTCTGCTGCTGATCAGCATCGGAATTGCTGTTGTGGTCCACCGTCGCTTTTCAGTGACTACCGATGCTGCTGCTTCCGAGGCATCGGCTCGGAAGAGGGAGACTGGGGCTGCAGGCGTCTGTTGGACATGTCGCATCGTGGTCTTGTTACTGATTCCCTTTGTCTTCGTTCAACTGCTGGGGGCGATGACCCCTCAAACCGATTTTGACGTCGTGGAGTATCACCTGGGTGGACCAAAAGAGTGGTTTCTGCAGGGGGGGATTTCACGGCTGCCACACAATATTTACACGAATTTTCCCTTCCTGACCGAGATGCTCATCCTGGATGGAATGGTCGTTTGCGGTGACTGGCGCTGGGGGGCACTCGCAGGCCAGGCTGTGTTAGCGGGCTTCGCACCGCTGACGGCGCTGGGGCTGTACGCCGCGGGGCGGAGGTGGTTCAGTTCGCAGGCAGGCTGTATCGCCGCGCTGGTGTATCTGACTTCGCCGTGGACCTACCGGATCTCGATTATCGCCTACGCTGAAGGGGGGCTCGCTTGCTACCTCTTCGCGGCTCTCTTTGCGGGGTTGCGAGTCGGGGAGGAATGGGCGGCCGCCGGAAATGACAGAAAGTCTGTGCCCCGCGGACTTCTTCTCTTGTGCGGCGCGCTGGCAGGAAGCGCGATGGCGTGTAAGTACACCGGCCTCACGTCGGTCGTAATTCCTGTGTCGCTGCTGATGCTGTGGATCTTCCTCTCGCGACCGGGGATCCCTTCATCCCAGGGAGGCAGGCATTTCCCTCAGGCGGTGCTGGCGCTGATGTTGTTCGGTGCCGGGGTGGCAGTCACCGTCGGTCCCTGGTTATTGAAGAACGCAGTCGCAACAGGGAATCCCGTTTATCCGCTGGCGTATCGCGTGTTCGGGGGTAAAGACCGTGATGAGGAACTCGATCTGAAGTGGCGACAGGGACACGCAGCAAAGACCTACGCCAGTTGGGGCGAACGGCTGTCTGATCTGCCCGTCAAGTTGTCTGACGTGATGGCCAACAATGACTGGCACAGCCCACTCATGTTTGGGCTGGCACCCTTGTCGATCTGGTGGCTCAGAAGGAGACGCGATCGAGCCCCGGTAGATGCTGCTAACCCGCGTCAGGGGAGCGACATCGTCATCGCTCTGTGGTTATATGTCGCCTGGCAGTTTGCGACGTGGTGGCTACTGACACATCATATCGATCGCTTCTACGTCCCCATGTTTTCGGTCGTCGCCTTGCTTGCGGGGATAGGAATGACCTGGCCAGTCCTTGCGGGGGAGCACGCGAAAAAGGGAGCGTGGTCCTTTGTCTGGCCACTGGTGTCGACCGGCGTTGTCGTCGCATCCATTCTTTACAACGTGCAGATCATGCTGTACGTCGGGGGATTCAATGCTGGCCGTCGCGACCTGAGGGGGGCCGAGCTGATTGCCATCGCACCACGCATTCAGTGGCTGAACGAGATGTATGAATCAGGTCAACTGCCTGCCAAAACGAAGGTGCTCTGCGTGGGCGAGGCGGCATTGTTTCATGCTCGTTTTCCCTACGTCTACAACACGGTGTTCGATCGTTCTGTGTTTGAAGAGATCTGCAAGGCCCCGGGGGACACCAACGGCTCGCTTCGTCCGATTGAGGAAATTCGAAGTGAGTTTCACCGGCGTGGGATTACCCATATCGATGTGAACTGGGCCGAAATTCAGCGGTATCGAGCGCCCGGAAGTTACGGTTACTCCGAATTCATTCAGCCGGAACTGTTTGCAGAACTCCAGAAACAAGGACTGTTGGGACCCAACTTGTTCAAAACGGGCCGAGCTGAAGAGGAAAACTCGGCACAAGTCTTTGTTGTTCTGCCGGAGTAGCGTTTCCGGAAAGTCTTCTGCGGGCGTGCAGTTGGAACGTGGGTGTGAGCCTACATCTGAAAGCGTGCCCCAGACGCGGATGCATCACCACATCTGGAAGCAAGGAGGAATCGATTAGTAACACGATCGTCACGGGCCAGGCCGCTGACGGCGTTGCCGGCGTTCTTCACGCATTCGTCGGGCTTCTTCGCGGCGCTGAATCATTTCAGGGGTGGGGCCCTCTTCGAGAGCTCGCAGGGCATCTTGCGGTATCGCCTGCTGAAGACCTTCGGGGATGAGGGCTCTGAGGAAAATGGGTCCCAATCCTCGACCTGCCGGTTTGTTGGCGGCTTTTTCGTCAACCTTCTTCTCCGCTGCGGCGGGAACGACCTCACCCTCTGCGGGTCCCAGCACAGCTCCATCGGCACCCGCGGCACGTCGCCTTAGTTCTCCCAGCACTTCAAATTCTTGAGCGTGCCATGACCGGTACGCGGATACCAGGGCCAGACCAACCTGCACCGGGGGGGCATTGTGCGATTCAAACATCAGGCCATCCGGTTGCCGTGTAATCACCGCTGTCGAATCACCGAAATAGGGTGCAATCGCTGCTGCGGAGGGAAGCGAGAATGCATCCAGTACGACCCCCTCTATCTCGAGTCGCCTGAGCAACACGTCACCCAGGTAGGGCAGCAGGGAACTCATTGTGCTGCTGGCGCGGGGGCCATTCAGATAACCATACGAGAGAGTTTCGCCAGCCTGCAGATTGATCTTGCGACCCATTTCCTGATCGAACCCGGGCCGCTTTGATTGCGAGTGACGCAAATGAGCCTTCATGGCCTGAGGATGGACGGCGAACAGCAGGTGTCGATCGAGCAGGCAGAACGTCGGCGTGATCGATACGCGGCCGCGAAATCCCCCGCCGGCGGTGTTGACGAAGTAGAGTGTCTGGCCCAGGAACGTCTGTTGACGCAGCGTGACCGTCGTACCGTAGTCATACTCCGCGTGGTCCGATACGAGAGATTGCTCAATGAGATTCATCAGCCGATCGAAGACCACGGCAGCCTTTTGGGGATTCTTGACCTCCAGACTGACAACCAGACTGGTGGCGATCATTCCTCCGGCGGCGGGTGAGTCAAACGCGACGATTGTATCGCCAAAGGCGGGAAGGACGTCTTCGACAATCCTGAGTTGCAGTTCTGATTCGAGTTGTTTCACCGCTTCATCGAACACGCGCACCGAGATCGGCTGAACTCGCGACAGAATTTGGCGCGACTCCTGGAAAACCCGAGTCAGATTGAGGCTTGTTGCAAGAACCAGATCCGCATCGCCCGGGACATGAGCGAAGTGGTGAGGCTTCAAGGCCTCGCCTGCTGTCAGAACCATGATTCCATCGGTACGCCCACCTGTTGCGATGAACGTTCGCTGGACCATCGTGTCCTGATCGACGCCCGTTGTCTGGACGATGTGATCCAGGGCATCGACTCCGGTCATATTCAAAAGTGGACGCATTAACGTGCCGACGGGGCCGAGGGCGGTGATGACACCATTGAGGATTCCGGCCCCATCGACCCAGCCGACCGTTGCCAGGCGGGGGACGGTGACACGTGCGAGCGACTTCTGGAAGCGGGGGTTCGTGTCGAGACCTGGCTGCCGACCCGCCAAGCCATCGAGAATGCGGGGAAGAGTCCCGTCTCCCAGGGCAAGCAGAACATGCGAACCCTCACGGTGCGTTAGCAGCGTATAGCCGGGAATGGGTATGGGGATGGTTTGAGTGGCGGAATTAGGATCGAACTGAAAATCGGGCAGCGTACTCAAGAGTTGATTGAGGGATTGCCAGAGTTGTTCGGTGTCGTCCCCGCTGCTCAGAATGACCCCCGCATGGACGCCTGAGAGCATTCTCACAAACAGGGGGAGGTTCGGGTTGTTCGGAGGTGGCTCCAGTCCCACAAAACCGCAGCCCGGATGAGCAGTTATCAACTTTAATAGCTGGGGGGAGAGAGAGCGTATTTCCGGTAGCAGATCGGATTCGTCCCCCTCGACAAACTCAGCAGTCCCTGCCCGATTGGCGAGTGCGGTGTCGAGAAGCTCGAAGAACTGCTGGATTTCGGGGTCGGCGGCAAATCCGTCGACGCCTGCTGCACCCGGCTTTCCGGGGCCTCGTGCAACCCATTCGAAGTAGGCGACCGTCTGAGGAGGAACCGCTTTGATCAGGGCGGCATCCCGTTCACCGGGGGGGAGTCCGAACAGTCCACTTCCTGTGAAGATCCAGAACAAGAGTTCCCATATTCCACGAGTCGCTTGCGCCTGCATATTGATTCTCCTTGGCGTCCATTTTCCTGAGGCATCCCCGGAAAGGGAAGGCTGGCGAGGGGAGTGATTCCGCATTCCGGGTCTGGACGGGCCCGATCGGGGAACCAAAGGAGGATGCATTTGGTGTTCCATTCCTCAAGCGATGGAACAGGT
>NZ_DASWWZ010000139.1:0-4351 GCF_036405755.1 Schlesneria sp. | reverse complement strand
GCAGTGGTATGAGTGCTTTTATTTCTCTCCCGCGATCCTGCTGGAGCTGACATCGAAGAACACGATTGCAGAACGTCACCGGACGATTGTTCATCTGGCTTGCCATTTGCGTCACTCGGTTGGCAATCTGGGGGGCGTTCGTCATGATTACGATTTCCGACGCCTGCCCAGCGACAATTTGGAGGTTCGTTGGTCAGGTCATCCTGAAACGCAAATTGCGTCACCGGAGAACCCGGACGTGCCACTGGACGTCTGGATTTGCAACGCAAGAAGAGGCAGGGAAATCCGCCATGCCTGGTTGGTGTTAACTTGACCATTCGGGATTCGGCAGCAGCGAACGCGGCGGTCAGTTCTTGACGTCGGCCGGCATCGGTGCGGGAAAGACATCTTCTCATAGGGAAATTAGAATCCATGGCTCTGTCGCAAACTTGTCAGCTCAGTTTGTATGAAAAGCTGGACGCGCTCGCTCGCAATCTGTGGTGGTGCTGGCAACCGGAAGTCGTTTCCATCTTCCGTGACATCGATCCCGTCCGCTGGGCTGACCTGGACCATAACCCGATCGTGTTTCTGCGCGAGTTCACACCCGAGCAGCTCGAGAACCGGGGCCGCGAAGTCGTCCTGCATTCTCGCGTAAACTATGCCTACCGCCGCTGGCAGGAATACATGTCGTCCAAGCATACCTGGGGTGACACACATGCCGGCGTACTGGGGCATAACCCGATTGCGTATTTCTCGGCTGAGTTCGGTATTCACGAATCGCTGCCGAACTACTCGGGCGGTCTGGGTGTTCTGGCAGGGGATCATCTGAAGAGTGCATCCGACCTGGGAGTTCCTCTCGTTGCAGTCGGACTCTTCTATCAGGAAGGTTACTTCTCTCAGCAGATCGATGCGACAGGTTGGCAGCGTGAGGTCTATCCTTACGTGCAGAGCAGTCGTCTGGCGATCAAGCCGGCCAAGACACCTGACGGAAACCATGTGCTGGTTCAGGTGGAAACGCGTAATGGCCCGATCTACGCCCAAGTCTGGCAGGTCGACGTCGGTCGGGTCAAGTTGTTCCTGCTGGACTGCAATGTCGAGCAGAACACTCCGGAAGATCGCAAGCTCACCGCACGGCTTTATGGTGGGGATCAACGGATTCGAATTCGCCAGGAACTGGTCCTCGGAATCGGGGGAACCCGCGCACTGACGGCGATGGGGTATGAACCGTGTGCCCTTCACATGAACGAAGGACATTCGGCGTTCGCTCCGCTGGAATTCATCCGCATGCGAATGGTCAATGACGGTTATTCGTTTGACGATGCCCTGCTCATGACGGCCTGGCGCTGCTGCTTCACCACTCACACTCCCGTCCCTGCCGGTCATGACCGCTTCGACTGGGGTTTGTTTGAAGAGCATCTCGGTCCCATCGCCGACCAGTTGGGAATCGGACCTGGCGGACTGGTGGGGCTTGGACGTGTCGATCCCAACAATCCGAACGAAACGTTCTGCATGACGGTACTGGCGTTCAAGTGCAGCCGTCGCGCCAATGCCGTATCGAACCTGCATGGCGTGGTCAGTCGCCGGATGTGGACGGGTCTGTGGCCCAACCGCAGCGAAGAAGAAATTCCGATCGGTCACATTACCAACGGGGTTCACGTTTCGAGCTGGCTGGCCCCGCAGATGCGAACCCTGTACGACCGAGTCCTGCCGCTGGAATGGCACGTTCGTTCCGGTGAGCCTGAAGTTTGGGCGGGGTTTGAGAATGTGACCCCCGGTGAACTGTGGGAAACCCATCAGTCTCTCAAGAACCGTTTGATCCAGTTCGCACGAAATCGCATGTTGCGACGGGCGGAACGTCTTGGTCTTCCTGATTCGGAAAAGCAGGAAATGTCGACGTTGCTGGATCCGGAAGCGTTGACGATCGGCTTCGCTCGTCGGTTTGCTCCGTATAAACGAGCGGACCTTGTCTTGAGGGACGTGGAAACCCTGGGAAAGATCATTTGCGATTCCGCTCATCCGGTGCAATTCATCTTTGCGGGTAAATCTCACCCGGCTGATGACTACGGTAAGGCCATTCTTCAGCGAATTTTCCAGTTGACGCAAGACCCTGCCTTCAAGGGCAAGATCGTGTTGCTGGAGGATTACGACATCAACCTGGCGCGTCATCTTGTTCAAGGTGTCGACGTCTGGCTGAACAATCCTCGTCGTCCGCTGGAAGCATCGGGGACGAGTGGTCAGAAGGTCGTATTGAACGGTGGTCTCAACTGCTCGATCCTTGACGGCTGGTGGGCCGAAGCGTACGACGGTCAGAACGGGTTCGCCATCGGCAACGGTCATACACATGTTGATGATTCGATTCAGGATGATCGCGATGCAAAGTCGTTGACCCGAGTATTGCTGGATCAGGTGATCCCGCTCTACTTCGACCGGAATCAGGAAGATGGATTGCCCGAGGAATGGATTGCCCGCATGAAGCGGTCGGTTCGAACTCTGGGATGGCGATTTAATGCCGACCGCATGGTGATGGACTACGTCAATCACGCCTACATTCCCGCGGCCGGCGGTGTCTCGTGCAGTATGGCACGGATGTCGTAGTCGATTCCCCGCAGCGGATCTCCATCTTGTCTCAGTATGATCGAGAGAGTCCGGTGAAATGGCGTCGATTGGTCCAATTGCTCGCCCTGGGACATATGTCGCTGATTGTGGCGACCTGGCCGCTGTGGATCCCCACAGCGGCCTTTCCACGGGTTCCGCTGATCGAAGCCGCCGGACACGGAGGGTCCTCTGTTGAGTGGCTGTGTCTCGCACTTCTGCTCGCCTCGTTGACGGGGATGATTTTCGGGGCAAACCCGCCTGTGCAGCGGGTTGCTGCTGTCGGTCTTGGTGTCAGTACGCTTGCCTTGATCGTTATCAACCAGCATCGGCTTCAGCCGTGGGCCTGGCAGTTCGTTTTGCTGTCGCTCATCCTTGCGGCGGCGGATGGTCAGACCGCACGACGGGCCTGGCAATGGCTGGTGATCAGCATTTATTTCTGGTCTGCCTGGTCGAAGGTCGATGTCGCATTCAGTGCCACGCATGGCTACTTCATGCTGGCGGGGTACTGTAAATCATTGGGGCTGCTGTCGCTGTGTGAGGGCTTGCCGAAGCCGGTCGTCACCACGCTGCCCGCCCTCATTCCGCTGGTCGAGTTTCTGATCGCATTCGGTCTCGCTTTCCGATCAACTCGCCGAGTCGCCCTCGTTGGTGCGACCGTCATGCATGTCGGCCTGATACTCGCGCTGGGGCCGCTGGGACATGGCCATCAGCCGGGGGTGTTGATCTGGAATCTGTTCTTTCTTATTCAGAATGGATGCCTGTTTGCGAAAGCGAGAGCCGAACTCCCGGACCAGAATGTCGTTTCCAGTGAACCTGTCGCTCCGTCTGATCCTGTTGCAAGGCCCGTTGTTCTGGGGAATCGACTGGCGACCGTGATCGTGGCAGCGGCGATGCTGTGGCCTGCGTTCGAAGCGTTCGGCTACTGTGATCACTGGCCGGCATGGGCCGTCTATGCATCACATCCTGAGCGAGTTACGGTGTTGGTCCCTGTCGATGAAATTGCGAAAGTCCGTCCTGCACTGGATCAGTATCTCGCCCCACATTGGAGCAATGACGAGTGGTATTCGATCCGGATCGATCGCTGGTCCCTGGATGCCGTGCGGGCTCCCATTTACCCGCAGGATCGGTTTCAAGTCGGGGTTGCGCTGGCGATCTGTGAACAGTTCGGCCTGAACAGAATAAGTGTCGTGATCGAAGGTCCGGCCAACAGGTGGACGGGCAAACGGACGGTGAATCAGTACCCCGACCGGGCAGCGGTCGAGAAGCTGGCCAGAAGTTTCCGCTGCAATGCGATTCCCCATCAAGGTGTATCACCACAGAAAATGCAGGAACCGAACTGATATGAGCCCGATGCGTCTTCGAACCGTCCCGACTTTGGTGTTGCTGCTCATCGTTGCCAGTTCGTCGTTGCCGCTGCGAGGCCTCACGTCCGTCGTGTGGGGAGACGAGCGACCTCGGGTTGTGCTGACGGAGGAAGCGAAGCGAATCCATTCCGCAGGCTTTGTCTTCGATGGTCATAATGATCTCCCCTGGGCGATACGAACCGACTTTGCGTCCTTGCTGGACCGTGCTGATCTTTCACAGCATGTTCCCAAGCTGCATACCGATATCCCTCGCTTACGGCAGGGGAACGTCGGGGCTCAGTTCTGGTCTGTCTATGTACCCGCCTCCGCTTCGGAAGACGGAACGGCTCTTCTGAAGACGCTCGAGCAAATCGAACTCGTCCGGGCGGTCGTCAAACGATACCCCGAGACGTTCGAGCTGGCCCGTACGGCGT
>NZ_DASWWZ010000138.1:0-4635 GCF_036405755.1 Schlesneria sp. | reverse complement strand
CACCGGCGCGACAATGCCAACCACGCCGCCAATCCGCCACAACGTGAGCCCGGGCAGCAGACCAGTCGATGCGCCGCGAGCTCATTCTTCACCCGCCCACCCCGTCTCGTCCGCATAACGACGATCCTTGCGCGACCAGACGGATTCGCGCGCCCGGCCAGCGCCCCCCTCTTCCAGTCAACACTTCCAGGCAAAGAAACGAACAACAAAACCGCCACGACAAAGTTACCACCCCCGCAGATCCACGCAGCACCAATCCCGCCCCCGCTTCCAAACATCTGGAAAGCCCCCCGACGAAGAACGGTCCGGCCCCGTCCCCCCCCGCCCCCCGAAACAGTGGGTCTACGGGATGAAACTGAGTAGTTCCGTTGCCCCGCCCGACTGCGGTACGACACCCGTCGCACGGCGTTTCTCAATTTTTTGTCAGGGTATGACAGCAAATGGCAAACTCCGCGTGTATCTTCTGAACCCCTGAATTGTTTCACAACAACCTCATGAACAAATGCGGGAATTCTCGATGGACTCCTCAACACCTGTGCAGAGGCAATGGCGGATTCTCATTGCACTGATGCACCGTCGTCAGGGGCAGACCGTGAAGGAGCTGAGTCAGGAGTTTGAGGTCAACACCCGCACCATCCTCAGAGACCTGAACACACTGCGTCAGGCGGGGTTCCCGTTATCCGAACGAGTCTCGGACTTTGGCCGCAAGCACTGGCGGCTGGCCGAAGGAGGCCCCCGGGCTCCGATTCACTTCACCTGGCCCGAAGCAGTCTCGCTTTACCTCGGCCGTCAGTTTCTCGACCCGCTGGCCGGAACGTACTTCTGGAAGTCGGCACAGACCGCGTTCACCAAGATCCAGTCGATGCTGGGGGAAGCCGCCCTTTCACAGCTCGAAAAAGTCTCACGTCATTTTTTTCAGACGATCCCCGGCCGACCCGACTACAGCGGCAAGGCCGAAGTCATCGACCGGCTGATGCAGGCCGTGGAAGAACACCGCATCGCCTTTGTCGCCTACCAGAGCGAACGGGCGACGGAACCCGTCTCACTGGAGATGTACCCGTACGGGATCGCCTATCACAAAGGGGCCTTGTATCTGGTCGCCTGGTCCCGCGACCACGACAGCATCCGTCACTTCAAGATTGATCGAGTCAGTGGAGTCGACATCCAGCAACTGCAATTCACACCCGACCCTGACTTCAGTCTGGAAAAACATTTCGCGAACTCGTTCGGCGTCTTCCGCAGCGAGGCACCCGCACAGCCAGCACTGCAACGAATCCGCATCCGCTTCGCCCCCACCGTCGCCCGCTACGTACAGGAAAAGATCTGGCACCCGTCGCAGCAACTCAAAAAAGAAAGTGACGGCAGCGTCACGCTGGAAATGCACCTGGAAAACACACAGGAACTGAAATCCTGGATCCAGAGCTTCGGCCCCAAAGCCACCGTCCTGGAACCCAAATCACTGAAAACAGAAATCATCGACGACCTGAAAAAGACCCTCGAAAGCTACGAGCGGCTTCAAACGACTCAGCGCGAGGCAAATTGACTGCATAACGAACGCTTCGGCACACAACACTTCAATGAGGCCACGCTTATTCAGCGTGGAACAAAACCTTCAGACCGAACAGAGCTGAATGACCCAAAAATCTAACTTCAACGAGGCCTCAAATGAATGAGGACAGGGCAGGCCACATGCTCGTTCACCGACAAAGACCTAGATCAAGGAATTCACTCCTCTTCTAGATATTTGGTTTTTTCAGATCGTTATCGCCAATCAAAACATAAAAAATATTTGACACGCAGCAGCGGGCGGCATATAAAAACATCACGGCAACCTGAACAACTTGGCAGTAACGCAGGTTGCCGTGACCCACATGGGGCAGAACCGATCCAGACCAGCCTACCACACGTCACGTCTGATCGTCGCATCTGCCCACTTTCCCGTCAAGTACTCAAAAGTGGAGCTAGAAAAAATGGCGTCGCAATCCGTAAATCCCCTCGATGGACCAATCCGGCGGACATTCAAATCGCTTGGCAAATCTGTCGATGAGCTTCTCATCGCCCCCTGGGAGGCGATCAACTTTGCCGAGACCATCTCGCACAATGCGGATCAGCCACGTCGCGGCCCGCAGTGACAGAAGTGCTTAGAAGGCTCGTCGCGTTGAGAAAACGCGGCAAACGGAAGGGAGGCTTGGCCACCTCCGCGTCCGTTAACGGTCCGATCAGCACCCCTAAATCTCTGTGAGTCCGACACTGGGCTTGATCCAGAAATCCGTTCGTATGCCACTGCTTGACCGTCCACGGTCAAGCAGTGCTCTGCCCCGCGTCGAACGTCGCGGAAACTCCCACAGATCATAAGAGACTGCGTCTCAGAAGTCCGAGATGCAGCGGTATTCCGCACAACGATTTCAGCATGAAGAAACATCCGTTCGGAGCGCGGGTCGCTGCCACTAACACGCTTCCTTGTCAGCATTTTCCTTCAATCGTTTCACCTGCTCTTTCGGGACAGACATTTCACATGACTGACCTTGGCCAATTTGATATCGATTTTCAGAACCTCACCGGTCAGACCCCCTTCCCCTGGCAACGGGCTCTCTACATCCGTTTTCTCCAGGGTGCGTTTCCCGAGACGTGTGAACTTCCCACCGGACTGGGAAAGACATCCATGATCGCCATCTGGCTGATCGCTCTGGCTTACAAGCCGGATGCGATCCCCCGCCGACTGGTCTACGTCGTCAATCGGCGCACCGTGGTTGACCAGACGACGACCGAAGTCCTGAGGATTCGCGACCGCATTGCCGGTACCGACTGGGAAAAACGACTCAAAGCCCTGACCTCACTCGAGACTGGCCAAGGCGAATCGCCGCTTGCCGTCAGTACGCTCCGTGGTGCGCTCGCCGACAACCGGGAATGGATGGCCGACCCCGCACGTCCCGCCGTCATCATCGGGACGGTGGACATGATTGGTAGCCGGTTACTCTTCAATGGCTACGGGGTCGGCTTCCGATCAAGACCGCTGCACGCGGGCTTACTGGGGCAGGATACACTGCTCATTCATGACGAAGCCCATCTGGAACCCGCATTTCAGGCCTGCCTGGAAGCCATTACACAGGATCAGCACCGATGCAACGACTTGCGAAAACTGCGTGTCATCGCACTCTCCGCCACGACGCGCGGGCGTGAGGGAAGCTCTTCCCCCCACCCCCCGTTTCAGCTCACACCCGACGAAACCGCCCCTGCTTCTCTCCTTCCCGCCAAAGCCACAGAACCGATTCACGTTGTCTGGCAACGACTGACAGCCCGAAAGATCCTTCATCTTCACGAGATTCCCGATGAGAAGAAGTTGGCAGAACGAGTCGTCGAACGGGCGCTCCTGTTTAAAGAGACGCAGCGAGCCATCCTGATTTTTGTCCGTCGGGTCGAAGACGTCGGCAAGATCGTCACGCAGTTAAACAATGCGAAACAACACGTCCGACCGTTAACCGGAACGCAACGCGGCTATGAACGAGACCAACTGGCCGAGTCAGAGATCTTCAAGCGGTTCCTGCCAGATCCATCCGGTTCCACGATTTCCGGGACCGTCTATCTTGCCTGTACTTCGGCAGGAGAAGTGGGCATAAATATCACTGCCGACCATATGATCTGCGATGCAACAACCTTTGACAGTATGGCCCAGCGGTTTGGCCGTGTGAATCGCTTCGGCGGGAATCCCGATTCCGAAATTCACGTCCTTCACCCCACTGTCATCCCACCTTCAGAGCACCTTGCGGCAGAGCGGGAAAGAACGCTTGAACTGCTGGCCAACCTGAACGAGGACGCCAGCCCGCTTGCGATCAGCAACCTCGACCCCGAAGCCCGACGGCGAGCGTTCGCTCCCCCACCCGAGATTCTCCCCGTCACAGACGTACTGCTTGACTCATGGGCACTCTCTTCCTTCGTCCACGACCTGCCGGGAAGACCACCTGTCGAACCCTATCTTCATGGGAAAGAGGACAATGATGAAGCGCAGACGCAATTCGCCTGGCGGAGCGAAGTCACGCTATTGACGGGCAAAGTCTCCCAAGACGAACTAGACGACCTGTTCGAACTGGTCCCGCTCAAACCACACGAACTGCTTCGTCTGGCAACCTTCGGCAAAGGACGTGCCTACGACCAGCTTCAGAAGCTGGCCAACCGCGTACCACAGACACCTGTCTGGATCATCGAGCCGGATGGTTCGCTCATCACGACCCTGACAGCATCCGAGATTGTGGCGAAGCGCGGGGCCAACTATGTCGTGCCACTACAGTCACGAATTGTCATCCTGCCGCCGGAAGCAGGCAGCTTGACGGACGATGGCACGTTGGACGGAACCATTCCCTGCGACGTGAAGCGCGATTACGACGTCTATGGAATGGAATCCGAAAATCCCCGCGGGCGGTTCACCGTGACGGAAGACGACGATGGTCGATGGTGGCTGAACCTCACGTCCGGGAACAGGAATTTTCCGATCGACGGTCCCATTGAGCTCGACTCGACTCAAAACCTTGACCGGGAAATCAATCGGGCCTTTGGAGATCTGAAGCTTCCGGCCGTTCGAACAAAGCTTTGTCTTGACCTCGCCACCGACGATGATCAGTCACATCCCCTCATTCGCAG
>NZ_DASWWZ010000137.1:0-4398 GCF_036405755.1 Schlesneria sp. | reverse complement strand
AGAGTTCCTGCATACCATTACCGACCTTACCGATCATGGACGCCCGATCGTTCTGAGCGGAACTCGACACCCCCGACTGCTGAACAAATTGAGCGACGAGCTGGTCTCGCGTTTTCAATCAGGTCTCGTCTGCCGTCTGGAAGCGCCTGACCTCGCGACGCGGGTGAAGATCGTCAACGCCAAAGCAACACGGATGAAGGGGAGCATCTCTCCGGAAGCGTTGCAGTACATTGCTCAGCGATTCCAGTCCAACGTGCGGGAACTCGAAGGGGCACTCAACTGCCTTCAGACGTACTACACGATGATTCACAAGACGGTCACGCTCGCTTCCGCTCGGGAAATCCTGGCGGATCTGGAACGTGACTGTCTGCGGCTCATCCGAGTCACCGACATTGAGCGAGTCGTCTGCAGCCTGTTTGGGGTCAAGCCGAAGGACCTGCAGTCCATGAGTCGAGTCCGTACCCTCAGCCAGCCTCGTATGCTCGCGATGTTCCTGGCTCGCAAGCATACCCCTTCCGCCTATGCCGAGATCGGTCAGCATTTTGGCGGACGAAACCACAGTACAGTCATGTCGGCCGAACGAAAGGTCAAACAATGGCTGGAACAGAACGAGAAGATCAAAGTCGCTGCCCAGAGCTGGTCAGTGGGCGAACTGGTGCAAACGCTGGAGCAGCAGTTGATGGCAGGCTGAGCAGGTAAACCGGCGCAGATTAAATCTGACGCCGGAAGTCCCGCAAAGAGACCCAGGGAATGCTGGTCTCAACCCCGGATGGGGACGAACGGGGCGTCGGGTTCGAGCAGGACAAGAACTCCGCCCGGGTGAACCTGCCAGACCCTCCAACGGAAGCAACTTTGAGGCGGGGCCAGCTAATTCAGCCCCGCTGCCGCGAGCCATCGGGTGACGTCTCTCAGATCGTCCAGCAGCAAGTCCGGTTGATGAGGCTCCAGTTCGTCGACGGAGAAGATCCCTGTCGCCACCGCCAGGACTTTCGCACCTATCGCTCGAGCACACCGGATGTCCGAGGGGGTATCACCGATCACCCAGACTCGATCGGGTTCGACATGCGGATGTCGAGACTGCACCAGTTGCCACGCCGTTCGTGCGACGTCGTCACGATCCAGATGCAGGTCGCCGTACCCGCCGACCGAGAAATGGTGCGACAAACCATAGTGGGCCAGCTTGAGCTTCGCCCCCTCAGCAAAATTCCCCGTGAGCAACCCTAAATGCAGATTGTCGCGAGTACTCAGCGATTGCAGCAGTTCGGGAACGCCGGGCAGAATTGTTCCCGGCCGCGTCTTCAGTGAATTCGGCAGTAGCCGAAAATACGACTTCAGATAGCGATCCCAGTGATCGTCATTAACGTCAATCCCATGGAACTTGAACAGATCCATGGCGATAGCGCGATCGGTTCTTCCAGCCGTCGGAATCCCCGACACCGGTCCCGCAGCACCGAATTCTTCCGCCAGCGACTGTTCCATTGCCGCCTGCCCTGCCCCACCCGCATCAATCAACGTTCCGTCGATATCGAAGAGAAAAACGTTCATCCCGAATAAGACCCCGGTTTAATTCGAAACCCATTTCATTGCTTTAGCGTCGGCAGATCGCCGTTATTCGCAGACACAACTTTACACAACCGGCCTCCGGGTGGCGATCTCGACATGGGACCCATCAGGTCGACCGACTTTGTCGTATGCCAGGTAAGTCTCGGGTTAGCAGAAAAGCGAACTCGAAGGATCGTCACTGTTCCCATGCGATTCCGTTAACCAAATCGATTCGGACTTGCGAACCAGGAAAAAACGAAGTAGGTTCGAGACAACCTTTCACAAAGACAGCGTCAACCGAGCCCTGATTCCCAATCAATGATGCGCAGGCATGCACGCCATGACACACAGGCGTTTTAGCCCTTGTGTCTAATGCGCAGAAGTTGGACTCACACGACGACGAAGTGAAGACGAATACCATGTGCGGCAGAGCAACAACGGGCAACGATGATTCTGGACGATCCGTCCAGCGTATCGTCCGCTGTTCGTTCGGGCTGCTCATCGTGCTTCTGTTCATTCAGGCTTCCACCAGCACCGCGATTGCATCATGCGGTGATTACCTGCACCGCGGGCCCGAATCGCACGACCAACTGATGCTGCAGCTCATGCTCTCCGACGAAGGACTTCGGTCGGAAGCTCCGATGCCGTCAGATCCCAGGACACCCTGTCACGGACCTCGATGTCGCAGCACCCCAATCCCTGCAGCGCCCTCGGTGCCCACCAGCTTGATCGAGCGGCAGTCCGAAACGGCAGCCCTGCTGACGAGCGAACCAGCCATGCTGGTGGAGTGGTCCGCACCGATTTTTCCTCTCTCTTCTGCGAAGCTCACTTCACGTGAGTGTTCGATCTTTCGCCCCCCCTGCAACTAATCTGACAGGTGCACGAAATGGCTCGCGGCAAGCGGTATTCCCCTTGCGCAGCCAGCGATTGGATACCGCCCCCCTCAGAGCATAGCGTTGCAAGCGGCATGAAGTTCTGCTTCTCAGGACTGCCAGCGAACGTCATCGCTTGAGGGATCCAATCCGGTCGTCGATTTCCGAGACTTCACTCGCTGAGAATCTGCTTTTCGATCGACGTGGTCCTCGCCTGCGGACTAAGGATGGGAACCTCGCATCCGGAAACCGTAAAGGCGATTCCGCTCGAACGAGCCCTGGGCTGAAGTCGAGACTGCTGCCGCTCTCTTGCGCCTGAATAAGGACCAAGACAGAGCGACCCTCGTGCATCGTTGTCATGTGACCGGGGAAGCCGATCTGCCGGATGGGCAGGTCGGTCCCCATGGGCCTCATCGCGAAACCGCTATATCTGGCCACCTGAGGGTGATGGGTAGCGAAGGCTTGCTCGCACTCCGCACGACGTGAGTTGCCTTCCGTTGTTATTTCCGTTGCTTTTTTCAACCTGCTTGTCTTTTTGTTTCACTACAAAGGTTTCAACATGAAAAAGTCGTTTCTCCGTCGCCACGGATTTACACTGATCGAACTGCTGGTGGTGATTGCCATCATTGCCGTATTGATTGCCTTGCTCCTGCCCGCTGTCCAGCAGGCGCGCGAAGCCGCCCGACGCACCCAATGCAAGAACAACCTCAAGCAGTTGGGACTGGCAATTCACAACTATCATGACACGTTTGGCTGTCTCCCCATTGCGGACGTCAATGGTGCGGTCAACCCGGTTTCGGCTCACGCACGACTCCTGCCTTACTTTGAGCAAGTCAATCTCTACAACATGATTGACTTCAATGTCCCCTATGATCATCCCAACAATGCCGTCGCGCGAAGCAAGGAAGTCCCAGTATTCCGCTGCCCGTCAGACCCGACTCCGCTGCCTGCGTCGATCGGTGGACGAAACAACTACTACTGGAATGCTGGCTCGGGAATCGTGATGTACTCTTCGGGAGCAACTGGACAACCCCCGTCAAACGGGATCGTTTTCCACAATCGCATGTTCCGTTTTTCGGACATTACGGACGGATTGAGCAACACTGCCGCCATGTCGGAAAAACTGACCGGGGACGGCAGCAATGCTGTGGCGAGCCCCAAGACGGATACCTTTCAGCCCGGAACCTATCCCACCACGCCAGACGAAGCCCTTCAGGACTGTAACGCCGTCAACGTGCAGGATCTGGCGCGGCAAGGATATTCGAACGTCGGCGGCCCCTGGATTCAGCAGTATCACTCGACGAACCAGTACAACCACGTACTGCAGCCGAATGGACGTTCATGCATGTTCCCCCCAGGCCGAATTGCCACGACAGCAAACAGTCAACACACGGGCGGAGTTCATTTGCTGCTCTGCGATGGCTCAGTCAAGTTTGTGAGCGAAAACCTCGCCCTTCAAACATGGCGAGCACTGGGAAGCATCAACGGCGGCGAGAATCTGGGAGAGTTCTAGAACCTCCTGCTGCTGGGTAAACACGCGATTACCTCTGCCCTGCGATCGATTGATCCCGCTTAACGAGCGTCCCCGCAGCATCAGGCTCTTTGCGATTACGAACCACGCTCCAGTTTCCTGACGATGACTGACAGTCAGGATTTCCGTCCTGGCAGATCACTTTCTTTACAAGGTGACAATCGTAGACCTTTCGAGACGGATTGAAATTCATGAGACAGCGACTAAACAAATATGGGGGCCTCGGATGGGTGCTGCTTGTCTGTGCCGCCGTCGGATGCGGCCAGTCGGGCCGCACCTACGTCCTCGATGAAGAGCTTGCACGGTCTTCGCTTGAAGATGCCCTGCAGGCGTGGGTCGATGGACAGACCCCGGAAGACCTTCAACCGACGATTATCATGGGTGATCAAGGTTGGGCAGAAGGTCGAAAGCTGGGATCGTTTGAGATCCTGCCCGATGAAGAGACCACGGATG
>NZ_DASWWZ010000136.1:0-4721 GCF_036405755.1 Schlesneria sp. | reverse complement strand
CCCGGCCGAACCGAGCAGTTGTCGAACCTTCGTCTGCTTCAGCCGTTGCAGATCGGCGAAGTCGCTCAAGGGAAGATCACTCATCCCGCCCGCAATCGCATCCCAGTGCGGCTTGATTAACTCAACTTGAGGGAGTCGCTTCACTCCGTCCATGTCGAGAATGAGATTCTTTTTACTCTTCAGAACTCGACCAATCTTGCCGAGCAGTTCAAACGAGTTCGTCCAGACCTGGGGATCCATCTTCTCAGCGAACACCTGAAGCAACTGGTCGACGTCTGCCTGGTAAGAGGGGGGCAAGAACTCGAACGCATCATCAAACCGCCCATCCTGGAATGACTGCAGCGTTCGCTGGAACGTCGCTTCCGCAGACCCATCCTGTGCTGTCGCAACCAGACCGACCTTCGGACTTGCCGAAGTAGAAGCCGTTTCACCCCTGTCGTTACGAGTTGCCGGGGGCGATTTGTCGGTGGATTCGGTGACATTCGCGGGTGAAGGTTCCGCCACGTCCTGTCGGGACTGACCACAGCCCACAACGCCAATGAGCATCACCGCCAGCCACCGCGTCCCTGAGCGATCCATCGTATTCCATTTCCTTTCTCATCAGTGGCTTGCGACTGATGTCCGTGAGTTGTCCTGTGCTTCGGCCCGCATCATAACCGATCACCAATCGAATTCGGAACACTCACAGCGTCCAAGAGTTACCAGCGATCCCGCATCGTCGGGTCGCCACTGGCACTTACCACCGCACCACAACGCGACGACCCCGACTCAATTGGAATTCTTCTGCCGCATTCCCATCCCGAATCGCAAATTCCAATCGACCACAACTCCCAATCAATGCCAGTGGTTCTCCGACAGGCGCATCGGCATAACAGCGGGAGAGTTCATGGACCTGGCAGGGCCCTGCTTCAAACCGCAGGGAGTTCCGGTCTTCAGGTAGCAGGGACGCGGCGATGTTCGTAATCAGGTTTCCAAAACGGTCGACATCAATGATGCGTCCGGTAATCGAAGACTGACTGAACGTGGGGGTGGCGAGCGGCAGTGTGACCAAAGGTTCGGAGTAAACGGTTCCCAACTCAGAGAGATCAACACCACGACTCCAGGCTGCGGCGACGGGAGTCAGAATATCGCGACCGTGAAATGTGCTGGAAACCGTCCGCCGCCACAGGCTCTGGTGATCGAGCTTGACGACTCGTCGAACGGATTCGCGCTGCAGCAACACCGAGATCAGTCCGTTGTCGGGGCAAACCACTCTGAACGGACCAATTTCCGCAGCAATCAGATTCCGATCGCTCCCCACTCCGGGATCCACAATGCCCACGTGGATTGTATTTTCCGGAAATGCGTCGAGAGCATCACTCCACAGGAATGTCGCGAGCAAGACGTCCTGCGGGGGGATCTCGTGCGTGAGGTCGACCAGGTGGACGTCGGGATTGATCCCGAGAGCGACACCCTTCATTTGCGCGACATAAGTGTCTCGCATGCCGAAGTCCGAGAGAAATGTGATACAGCGACACGCAGATCCGAGGCTGGAAGCCATTTAAACCGTCTATTTGAAAAGAATTCTGGTCGAGTTGTGCAATCGCGCCGTAAGCGCGGATTGACCCCGTTTTTCGACAATTCTACACTGACATATGAAGCGATCACCGTCAATTGACTTGCCACGGAACTTCAAATGGCATTTGATGTTCTGTGAAACCGTCAGTTGATGACAGTGAAACCCGTCTTGGAGCAGCTTAAGTACTCACACTACGAGTTGCTTTGGGCTTCTGATGTGTCATTCTGTTTTTGAAGATGCTGCCTCGCTTGATCGTGGAGATTCATATGTGGAATGCCCCGTCGCATTTATCCGCTTTTTGCTCGCTCCGATCCCAGGGATCGCGTGGAGTGGCCAGAGTGTGGGCTGGAGTGATTCTGGGAATCCTTCTGGCATCAACGTCACCGGCGCTGTTCGCTCAGGGAGCCAAAAAGCACACCATCGAAGACCGTGACCTGGTCACGGCTGACAATTTCAAGATCAAGGTGACTTACTACAAGTCTCTCGGTGGGCAGGATGCGCCGGTCATCGTCCTGCTGCATGGCAAGCGGGGGACCCGCCAGCAGTGGAAAACACTCGCGACCGATCTGCAGCAGAAAGGTGACTTCGCTGTCATCGCCGTCGATCTTCGCGGACATGGTGAGAGCCCCTTTCCGAAAAAGGGAGGACTGAGCAAGAACGACTATCAGGCGATGGTGGCTTTCGATATGGAAGCCGTCAAAGACTTCATCATGGAAGAACACCAGAAGAAGAACCTGAACATGAACAAATTGGGCATCGTCGGTTCCGATTTCGGCGCCGCAGTCGCCGTGCTCTACACGGAACTCGACTGGGGCAAAATCCCTTTCGACGACAGTCCCACTCTGGAGGGGCGAACGCCCAAGGGGCAGGATGTCCAGGCACTCGCTTTGATCTCGCCCGATGCAACCGTCCCCGGCCTGACAGTGACCAAATCGATGCCCGTCATTCGGGCTCTGAAACGACCGGTCGTGATCGCCGTTTCTGAAAAAAATGCAGGTGATGTCTCGGCCGCTAACAAAATTTTTGACCTGCTTGTCGTCAAGAAAGACAAAGAGAAGGAAGGCGACCAGAACGATCCACCGTATCTGTGGAAATACGAAGCAAATTTCAGCGGAATGGATCTCGTTACAAGAAATGCCAACCTCCGCAAGCACATCTTCGAGTTCCTGACCAAGTATGTGAAAGAGCACCCCAGTGAGTGGCGAGACCGTCGAAGTCAGCTCGAACGAGACTGATTTTGCGGTGTCCAGCGAACTCAGATCCAACAAACAGGCCCGGCTCGAACAATCGAGCCGGGCCTTATTCATTGTTGTAAATCCGATGAGCAGTCACAGTATCTCCGTGCCGCTACGTTACACACGAAGCACCATTCCCGCGCCAACGGGACGATCGGACACTCTGAGAAGAGATCCGCTATCAGAGCCGTGGCGGGTCACAATGGCGCCCGCGGCGGAATCATCAAGATATTCCCGGAACGGAGGGGATACCGGGCCTCCGATATCTGAACTCGGTAATTGTGAGCCCTGCTTCGTTTTTGGCGGTGTCAACGCTGGATTCGTCATCATGAATCTGCGCCGCTGGAAGCCTCTTGCGGATCGCACACCGGTAGCCTGGTACCCCAGAGGAGCATTCAACCCGTGAGACGCCCGAAGCCCGCTGAACGTAGTCTTACATGCCATCGATTCGATCCCTGTCTTGACGGGTTCGAGCCAAATCGAGCAGTCCCCCTGGAAAGAGAACAAGCCCCCGGCAAAACAAATCTGCTTGCCGAGGGCTCGGTTCTCTGAATCGTGAAGCGATTGAGATGTCAGTCGAGGCTACCCGAAGCCAGTCTGGCAGCCGATGAGTATCCGTTGCGGGTGTCGGTGGAACCAATCAGGGGTTCGTTCGCCATTCGCTTTCGGGCGCTGACGTTCGCCGAGGCAGCCAGATACTCTTGATGAAGAGCAGATGGCTTGGCGGCGACGACGCGGGATGGGACCGGTTCTGATTTCTTGATTGCCTGCGCATACGAGACAGGTGGATTCGGCAGCGGCGGCAGCGGAGCCTGACGACTGGTCTTCGCGGCGACTCGTTCCATGCTCAGGTTAGAACCCTTTGCCTGGGACTGCTTCACCTGCGCGTAGTAGCTGGGGCTGTTGGCAGGTCGGCTGCTCACGACGACACCGTCAGAGTTTCCGTTGAAGGTCTTCGCCACATAAGCACCGGACGAAGCACGTGGGGAACTGTAAGTCCGGGTGCTTGCCAGCGTCGAGGTGTAGGGCACCGGCTGCGAAGGATTGTCATAACTTGCCACGCTGTAACTCACAGGAAGTGAAGAGTTGGATGCGCAGTAGTAAGACGACTGGTAAGGAGAGACGTAGCTGTAATTACAGCAGTACGAGGGACTCGTGTAGTAGACCGGATAGGAGTACGCGGGGTACGTGTAAATCACGGGGCGAACATAGGTAAATCCACCGTAGCCCCAGCCGGGATAGCCATACCCGTAGCTGCGAAAGCCACCGTATCCCCAGCCACCCCAACCGCCCCAGCCGCGATATCCCCAGCCACCAAATCGAGGACCACCCCAGCCCCAGCCGCCGCCCCAACCCCAGCCCCGATGCCAGCCGAGTGACGCATCGTTTAATGCCGACTGAGTCTGCATCATGGCTTGCTGGGCCGTTGCCGGACCGGCTGCTTCCAGTTTCATTTCCGACGTGGCCACGAAGGCCAGTGACAACAGGGCGACGCCCCATCTTAAATTGGTCGATCTCATCAGAACCACCTCCCCTGCGGAGTTTTTCCTGCCTATCCGAATTCAACGACGGCACCATATCCGTCAGCATGAATCGTATGAGTCTTTCGAGCAGACGGTCAAGTAGCCGACCTCGCGTCGAACTGCTGCTCAGCGGAAATCCGTTAGACCCCTCTTGCAAAAACGAGTCGTTTACGCTGGCCTCTGCGGAAGAGCCCCTCGACAACGTGCCTCCTCCACGAACCCCGGTCGAGGAGTCTCTCACTGACGATCTGGATATCAGTGACTGGGTGCATGTCAGCTTTTGATTTTTTTGTCTGCGACTCTCGGAGTTTTAGGCGGCCTGGTGAACGGCGATCCGGGTCGCGTATCAAGGTGTCGAGCGAGTCGTTCATCTTCGGAGAGTCCGGCGGCGCGGATTTGAAGAAT
>NZ_DASWWZ010000135.1:0-9386 GCF_036405755.1 Schlesneria sp. | reverse complement strand
TGTCCCCGCTGTTCAGCGAAAAACCACTTGCGAGCCCAGTTCTGCAATGAATGTGGGGTTCGGTTGCATCAGGACCGGGCCGCGAAGTCAGAAGACGGACGCGCAAAACTCTACGCCGATATCGCTCACCCGATTAATTCTGATTGCCGGGAAACGATCCAGGAGCAAGTCCTTATCGCTTATGTCAGCGAACTGGAACGTTCAAAGCAACCGGGTTATGTCTGCATCTACGACGACTACGGCGAAGACAGCTACGCACAGCTGGGTGAAGACGAGTCCCCCATCAGCGAACTACCCCGTCTGCAACGGAATGGGGAATCACTCCATCGAAGAGACCTGCCCGATATCCGACACTCGACGCCGCATATGAACCGGGTAGAAAACACTTCCAATCCCTTCGCAGTCGCCCAGCGTAATGGGCACGACGAAGAAGATAAGTTTGGGGCAGGGATTATTTAAGACCTGAGACCCCTTGAGAATCGGAATAACGTGGTGCTCTGAACGACCTCTTACATCGTGCAGGCGAGGTATCAGCTTTGTCGTCTTTGAACTGCTGCACGCTACGCATCAACACGCGTCGATCACTCAAACGCTATTCACTGACGAGCTGCCTACAGTCCATCTATTCGAGCAGGCGCCATTGCCCCCAGCGATGTCACTGGATTTATCGAAACGCGGAATGAATGCGACGCCGCCCGAGGATCAGAACGTTCGCTGCACAGCAAACTCGGCGATGTCTGCCAGGATTCGGCGGGCAGGAGTCTGTGGTAGCAGTTCCAGTTGATTTCGTGCCTCGCTGGCCAGATTCTTCGCCACGCGACTGGTGTAGTTGAACGCATCGCTGCGCTCGAAGTAAGGTGTCAGGCGACTTCGCGTTGTTTCATCGGGATGCGCCAGCAACTGACGAATCTCTTGCGATTCCTGCTCGGAAGCTGTCTGAAGGAGGCGAATCAGCGGCAGGGTGAGTTTCTGTTTGAGCAAATCACTGCCCAGTGACTTACCAATCTTTCCTTCGCTGCCCATCAAATCCAGTACGTCGTCAGCAATCTGGAATGCCAGCCCGAGCGATCGACCGTACTGCTCAAGCGCGGCAACGACTGAGGGATCCGACTGGGAATAGTAGGCCCCTAAATGACCACACAGCGCCGTCAATTCAGCCGTTTTCCCATCGATAATCTTGAAGTACGCTTCCTCGGTCAGATCCAGATTACCCCGCTCCTTGATCTGAGACAGTTCTCCTTCGCAGACGATATTGGTCGCCCGACCGATTCGGCGACAGGCGTACGTCGTGTCGAGACTGCTTGCCAGATGAAACGAATGGGTAAAGAGGTAGTCACCGAAGAGTACACTGGTTTCGTTGTTCCAGCGCGAGTTGACGGTTGCCACATGGCGTCGCGTTTCCGCTTCGTCCAGAACGTCATCATGGACCAGAGTCGCGAGATGAATCATCTCGACGACAGCAGAAAGAATTTTGTGGTCTTGTCGAATTCCGCCTGTCGCTTTCGCTGTCAGCAAGAGCAGCATCGGGCGTAACCGCTTGCCACGAAACCGCGTTGAATGATGTAAAATGTCGCACACGTAGGGGTTAGAGCTGTGCAGTTCTTCGGCCAGAATCTGCTCAGCTTCGAGCAATTCCGGACCGATGGCCTGTTCGACCGCGGTCAAAACCGGAACACCCTGCACTACTGACTCGCCTGAACTCTGATGAGACATTTCACACCGTGATTTCGGATCGGATCTCGCAACTACCCAGTCGGCCCCTGTGCTAACCGTAGCCGATCCCCAAAGGTTAACACAGCACTCGAAAAAGCAACGGCCTACAACAATGGACTCTGACTTTGGATGTCAGATGTGGAATGGCGTGAGGACGGGGGATTACCCTTCCACAAGAATTCCAGAGGAGAGTAGGTTATCGGCTGACTCTTGGAAACGCCAATACCACTGCCCGTTCCGAGGGTCGGAAAACATTCCTGCCCGATCCCCACCTCCGGCCCTTTTGCTCGCCGAAACGTTCTCCGATGAAACCACTTTCTGGTTTGTCCTGTACTGTTTCGATGCCCCGATTGCCCCGTCAGACCATTCGCCATGGAATTGGAGACAAAATCAGGTAAATTCACCCCACAGAGAGAATTCCGGGTCGCCACACACTTCAGGAATGGACCTTGGCCATGTCGACAAACCGAGCTGTGCCCGATCCGAGTACTCTCATATGGCCTCCCTATCCGGGAAGATACATTTTCCTGGTGGTTCTCCTGACTTTCGCGTCGATTGCGTTACAGGTCATTTCTTTCGCGGCGATTTCAATCGGGCTGCAGTATCCCCGTTCAGGAGGTCGCTCCAGCGCCATCGGGACCGGGAACAACTCGCTGCTGCCTCACTGCGCGGCCCTTCACAAAGGGGAATTATGGGTCTCGGTTGCCACGACACCTCTTCCCGCAGTACGCCGACCGGGATTTGTTCCGCCACAATCGCGGCTGGTCGTCATCAACCCGAGCGACGGGGCGACCCGGGACTCAGGCATCAGCCTGGAGCCGGGAGCAACCGGGGTAATTTCCGTAGGGGATGAGTTATGGTGCATCTCGAAATCGGTGATGACCCGTATCGTGGATGAGCAGGCCATTCCTCGACGGCCGATCCGTGCTCTAAACGAGCCCTCAAATCCTTTTCTTTACCACGGCGAACTAGCGGTGATCGACCGCAACACGAACGACGACTACGATCTACTGGTATGGCAGAACAACGAGTGGTCTGAAGCGGGGAGGCTTGATATCCCTGGAATGAACGCGACGGGAGCCGCCTGGTTATTCCCCCAAGTACGCGTCCTGGCGACATCGAACTCGATCTATCTGTTTCACTCCACCGGCACGTCAGTCCGTTTTCGTGAGGGACTTTCATTTGTGAGCAACTCGCCTGCGGCGTCGGCGTCGAATCCCGCTAACAGTCCGCTCCCCGAGTTGGGTTCGGAGACGGACAGGGAAGCTGGCTGGACTCCCATCAATCAAATTTCCAACTGGGGAACAGTATGGGACGTGGTCGATGTTGATGGAGACATCCGTATTTACTACGTGCCTTCCCTCAACCATAGTATTGAGCAAATTCGTTGGCAGGACAACGCCTGGATCCACATGCCCCTTTCTGAGAATCTCTTCACAGAGAGTCTGGCGGGAGTGGGGGGAACGCCCGCGTATCTGGTCAGCGATTTCCTGCATTTGTATGAGTTGGGAAACTCGACGCTGAAGCGAGTCGCCCCGTTCGAGCCCATCTCGCCCCTCCTGGAATGGTTTCTCTCCGTCGTTCCCACATTCCTGAGTTACGCTCTCGGAGTCACGATGCTGACCGTCGGCACCTCCTGGCTGATGCGCCGTTACCGAAGTAGCGGGTATCTGTTTGGCAAGCGGACCGTCACCCAGGCCTCCGTTGCTCGACGAGCCATTGCCCGTGGCATCGACCTGCTGATTTCCACTTGCCCCGTATTTATCGGCATCGGCATGTCAGTGCCGTATCTAGTCGAGGCCGAAAAGTTGGGGATGACAGATCCGATCCGTTCTCAATTGGTGGAACTCGTGTTCGCCACGTTCGGAATCTGGTTCCTCGGAGTCATCTTCTTGAGCTTCATGCAAGGACTCTACGGAATTACGCCAGGCAAGTGGCTTTGCGGAATCCGCGCGTTGCAGACCACGTTGCGGCCCCCTGGGCTGTTGCGCTCGCTGACCCGCGAACTTCTAGTGTACGTTGATGGCTTCTTTTTCCTGACCTGGATCCCCGGCATCCTGCTGATTGCGTTTACTCCTCACTGGCAGCGACTGGGTGACCTGGCTGCGGATACCGTGGTCATCCTGAATCGCCGGCCCTCATCAAGCGAAGCAAGTGGCAACGAACCAGTCGAAGTCACGTGACAGGCGTGTTGCTCGATTCCTGCGTCATGACTTACGAAGCCTGCGAGCGCTCTCCTCAATCCTGATTCCGCTGCTAGAATCCGTGCGGGACCTGAATGAATTTCTGGAATTGGAATCTCGATGAAAATTCTTGTGGCGAATCCGCGTGGCTTTTGTGCCGGCGTGAATATGGCGATCGAATGTCTGGACGAAACCATTCGCATGTTCGGTTCGAACATCTACGTTTACCACGAGATCGTGCACAACAAGTACGTGGTCGAGCGATTTCAGAAGCAGGGAGTGACTTTCGTCAATTCCGTTTCCGAAGTTCCCCTCGGTTCACTGCTCCTGTACTCAGCACACGGAGTGTCACCGGAAATCCGGGAACAATCCCGACAGCGTAAATTGCAAACCATCGACGCCACTTGCCCCCTGGTAACGAAGGTCCATCTCGAAGCGATTAAATACGCGCGCGAGGGGTACCACATCATCCTGATCGGGCACGAGGGACATGACGAGGTCATCGGGACGATGGGTGAGGCCCCAGCCAGCATCACACTCATCGAAGAACCTGAAGATATTGAAAAGCTGTCCTTCCCACCCGACGCAAAGCTCGCCTACCTCACCCAGACGACGCTCAGCGTTGAAGAAGCGGGTCGGGTAATTTCGGCGCTCAAGCAGCGATTCCCCAAGATCGAGAGTCCCCCGAAGGAAGACATCTGCTACGCGACAACCAATCGCCAGGACGCTGTGAAACAACTCGCCCAACGTTCTGACATCGTGATTGTCGTGGGAAGCCAGAACAGCTCTAACAGTCGTCGACTTCAGGAAATCGGTGCGTTACTCGGGAAGCCCTCGCACCTGATCGATGGAGCTCAGGAATTGCAGCGCGAGTGGTTCCAGAACGTTTCGACGGTGCTGATCACGGCCGGGGCCAGCGCGCCGGAAGTCGTCGTTCAGGATTGCATCGGGTGGCTGAGCACCGAATTCGGCGCCACAGCAGAAGAGGTGACAACGCGGGAAGAACACGTCTCATTCCCACTTCCACGGGAACTGCGGGCCCTGCAAACCGCCAAGGCATGATGGAAGCAGCACCTGCCCGTCCCAAGTCTCAGTTGCTCAAGTCATTTATGATTGAGCGCCATTGAATCAGGCTGCGGCGGAAGAGAGATTCCGCGCAGCCACCTTTATTTTCTTGCCTGCGGCACCTTCCGGACTCCCGTGCCGGTGACTCTCCCTTCCAGGCAAATCTGAGTGGCCTCTGGCTGCCTGTGAGCATCGGGGTATGAGACCTGCTCACTCATTTTGGCAGGTCATACCAGATGGGGCAGCAGTGGGTGCGAACCGAACGGGTGCGTGCTCGCCGTCCGCTCCCTGGTCGCTCTCCACTCATATTGATCAGCGGGATCATTAGATGGGACTCACCGACTACCAGCGCAAGCGTCGATTCGACAAAACGCCGGAACCCCCGGCCCAAACCAAGGCGGGAAAAGGCTGGTCGTACGTCGTTCAGAAGCACGACGCATCGCACCTGCACTATGACTTCCGCCTGGAACTGGATGGAGTCCTGAAGAGCTGGGCAGTCCCGAAAGGACCCTCTCTCGATACAAAAGTGAAGCGCCTCGCCATTGAGGTCGAAGATCATCCCGTCGACTATGGCACGTTTGAGGGAACGATCCCCGAGGGGGAGTATGGAGGAGGTACCGTCCTCTTGTGGGATACGGGAAGCTGGGAACCGATCGGGGACCCGGAATCTGGACTGCGGGAAGGAAAGCTGAAGTTCAATCTCAAAGGCAAGAAGCTGAAGGGGGGCTGGACTCTCGTCCGCACTCGCCGCAAGGGCAGCTCGTCTCAAAAGCCCCAATGGCTCCTCATCAAAGAACGGGATGCTCAGGCACGCTCCATGGACGACGGGGATATCCTGGAGGAACAACCTCTCAGCGTTTCGTCAAAACGCGATCTGGACACCATCGCCGCTGACGCCGACGCCGGAAAGAAAAAACAAACGACAAAGACGGCCGACATCCCCAAATCACGAACTCGCTCAAGCAGTTCCTCCAAGCCGAGCAAATCAAAGCGAACTCAAGCTTCATCAATCCCCGAGCCCGACAAAATCAGCGTTCAACTGGCCACCCTGGTTGACGAGGCGCCAGAAGGGGATGAATGGTGCCACGAAATCAAATTTGATGGCTATCGAATCATCTGCCACATTGATGATGGAACTATTCGCTTTGTCACACGCAACCACAAAGACTGGACGGCGCGCCTTCCCGAACTGGCCAGACAGGCCGCTCATCTGAAGTGCGATCAGGCCATTCTCGACGGCGAGGTCGTCGCCATGAGTAGCGACGGGACGACCGATTTCCAATCGCTGCAGAACGCCTTCCGTGATCGGGGTACTGACCAGTTGCGATACTACGTCTTCGACCTGCTGTATCTGGATGGAGAAGACCTGCGCGAGCAGCCGCTGCAAGAACGGAAACAGGCACTCCAGACGTTGCTGGAGTCCACATCCAACCATCGATCCATCCAATACTCAGAGCCCATCATGGGGAGGGGGGATGTCTTCCTCAAACAAGCATGCAAACTCCATCTGGAAGGGATCATCTGCAAACGACTGGATCAGCCGTACCATCCGGGACGTGGAACCGACTGGCTCAAGGTGAAGTGTCTAAAACAGGAAGAGTTCGTGATTGGTGGCTTCACGGACCCATCCGGATCGCGAACCGGATTTGGCGCCCTGCTGGTTGGATTTTATGACGACGAACAAAAACTGCACTACGCCGGTAAGGTGGGCACCGGCTTCGATGCAAAACTGCTGAAGGAACTTCATGCAAACATGAAGGAACTGGAAGTGTCAGATTCCCCGTTCGTTGATCTGCAGCGGAAAGTCGGCGATGCGAGGACGGCTCACTGGATCCAGCCGAAGCTGGTCGGACAGATCAAGTTCGCTGACAAAACTCGCGACCTGCGATTGCGACACGCCTCCTTCCAGGGCCTGCGAGAGGATAAGCCACCACGCGACGTCGGCCAGGAAGTACCTGCCAAACTTGAGGAAGTGCTGACCAATCCCGTCCCCAGGAAAGCCTCTCGCAAGAAGGAACCGGCACGACCGGCGGCAGCGACCCAGAAAACGTCCCGCAGCAAACGGGCTCAGAACAGCAAGAGTGCACCCGCAGAAGGTAACTCCGATTTCGATCCGCAGTCAGAAATGTTTGCGGGGGTCCGTTTCACTCATCCTGAAAAAATCGTCTACCCGGAAGCTGAACTCACCAAACTGGACATCGCTCGTTATTACCGGGAAATCGCAGAATGGATCCTGCCACACGTCGTGCATCGCCCCATCGTGGTGGTGCGCTGCCCCGACGGGGCTGGCAAACAGTGCTTCTACCAGAAGCATCCCCAACCCGGCGCTCCAGAGAATCTGCGACAAATTCCAATCAAGGAAAGTACCGCGACAAAGAATTACGTGGTGGTCGACGATGTTGAGGGCCTACTGTCACTCGTCCAGATGGGAAGCCTCGAGATCCACACCTGGGGCAGTACCGAGGATCACCTCGAACGCCCTGATCGTCTGATTTTTGATCTCGATCCTGACGAGAATGTCTCTTGGGCGAAAGTCGTTGAGTCCGCGCGACAAATCCACGACTTTCTGCACGAACTCGGGTTAGCGAGTTTCATAAAAACAACAGGAGGCAAGGGCCTGCACATCGTCCTTCCGATTGAGCGTCGGCATGAGTGGGACGAGGCGAAGGAGTTCTGCAAACGCGTGGCGGACGCGATCGTCGCAGCGGCTCCCGCCCACTTCACGTCGAACATGTCGAAGGCGGCGAGAAAGAACAAAATCTTTATCGACTACTTGCGAAACGCGCGCGGAGCAACTGCCGTCGCCCCCTATTCGACCAGAGCCAAAGAGAATGCCTTCGTTTCGATGCCACTGGAGTGGGAGGAAGTTTCCACGAAGATTACTTCGGACTACTTCACAATCGAGACAGCCCTGCAGCGGCTGGCGACACTGAAACGAGACCCCTGGCGGGAAATATCCAAAGTCCGCCAATCTCTCTCTGCCCCGAGCAAGAAACTGGATAAGGTGCTGCGGAACTAAAGTGGTGAAGGGTGGTGCAGGACGAGGGGCCGTCCCCATTCCTTGCCCAAGGCAAAGCAAGTTGCGGCTGTCGGTACCAGACAGCCGCAGGCTCAAGGGGATCACGCAGACTTCGACTTCCGCTTCGCCGGGGTTTTCAGCCGAGTCGTCTTGGCGGGGGTCTTTTCCGCCATCACCTTGGTTTTTCTGGAATGGGATTTCGCCTGCTCCACGCTCTTCTTCAGGGCGTCCATCAGGTTGATCACATCCGGTTCTTCACTGGGAACAGACGTGACGATGTCGTCCCCCTTGATCTTCGACTCCACTAACTGGGCTACCCGCTCGGTATACTGGTCCGTAAACTGAGCCAGATCGATCTCCTCCTGATAATAGGCCTCGAACAACGTCTTCGTCATTTTGACTTCGGCAGCAGAGACGCTGACCTTGGGAAGTTCGGACGCGAAGAGTCCCGGTTGTTTCACTTGCGCCGCCCCGCTGAGGACGGTCAGGACCAGTAACCCATCCAGCGGGCGGATCATGACTACTTCGTCCTTGCCATTGATGACCAGCCGCCCCACGGCGATTGAATTCTGACTGGCAAGGCACTGTTCGATCACCGCGTAAGGTTTTTCCCCGACGCGTCCATCTGGAATCAGGTAGGACGATTTCTCGGTCAGGTACATCGGATCGATTGCCCCGACCGGAACGATCGCTTCCACGTTGACGGATTTTTCTTTATCAGCCCGCAAGGCAGCAAGTTCGCTGCTGTCCATTACGACGTACTGCCCCTTGGCGTATTCGTAACCCGAGACAATCTCTTCTGATGGGACTGCCCCGTGCTTGGGGCAGGTTTTCACGTACTTGATGCGGCTATGGCATTTTTCATGGAGCTGATTGAAATGAATCTCACCTTCATCAGAACTGACCGCCGAGTACGCTTTGACCGGGACAGAAACGAGACTGAGCTTGAGATAGCCCTTCCAGCTGGATCGAAACGACATGATGTGTCCAGGAGTGGAGGTCAATGAAACATCCGTGGACGGGTTCAGGGCCTCCCAGGCTCCGAATCAGCAGAAAGCAAATTCAGCGCCGGGCACCGCGTTTTCGTTTCCGACATGACATTCGAATTCCTATGGGAATTCGGCCAGTGAGACGTTGAGCGAAAACCCAACGATGTGCACAGCAGACGATCATCCGGAAATTGATTGTGAAAATCCCAGCGCAGGCGGGGATCTAAACTGCAAACCCTAAAACAGCTGACACACCCCGCGGCCCCCTCGGGCCTCGGGTGCATGTCAGCTTTTGATTTTTTTGTCTGCGACTCTCGGAGTTTTAGGCGGCCTGGTGAACGGCGATCCGGGTCGCGTATCAAGGTGTCGAGCGAGTCGTTCATCTTCGGAGAGTCCGGCGGCGCGGATTTGAAGAAT
>NZ_DASWWZ010000134.1:0-26475 GCF_036405755.1 Schlesneria sp. | reverse complement strand
GAGGAGGTTCCGCTGTCGATGACGCTCCCCGTCAACATCTCACATCAGGCGGTTTTCGGACGGATCTGGGACTACCAACACGATCAGAATGTTCTACACGGGCCGCTTCAGTCACGACATCAGGAATTTGGCTGGGGATTCGGCGTTCATGGGTCATCCTCGCTGACATTCCGCTACCCCGAATCGGCTCGCGCCTTTCGAACCCTGTTCGGACTGGACCGCTCGGTGCAAGAGGGGGGATGTGTGAATGCTGAGATTCTGTTCGGACAGCAGCAACCCATCATCCGGCGCGACGGGCTCGTCGGTTCCACGAATGTCGAGGAACTTCCCTGGACCGAACTTCCAGTCGGTGATGACGACGAGAAGCTTCTGACACTTCGTACCGAGATGGCGCATGAGGATCGCCCGTCGGGAGCAGATCCCTTCGACATTCGCGACGTGTTCAACTGGTACGAACCTGAACTGAAACTGGATGCCGCGATGTTACGGGAGGAAGTCTCGCGGAGAGCCACAGGTCGTATGGCCGGTCTGATCGGATGGACAATTTCGCCCGTCGATCTCCGTTCGATGGTGATTTCCAACACGACGAACTCTCTTGATCCCCGCGATCCGCATTTCCGAATAACAGCCCGCTCAACCGATTCTTTCTATACGATGTCGCGGAAAGTCAAAGTAGGTAAAAGTGATCGCTGGCTGGTTCTTAACGGTAGTCGCTTTCTTGAGACTTCGTCTCCTTCTGCCGTCCAGATAAGAATCGAGGGGCGAGTATACGGGGAATTCGATGTTCCAAGTCGTCAATCGATTACGGATCCGGAACCAATGCTGATCCCGATTGAAGGGTTCCAGGGATCAACAATCGCCGTTGATGTGGTTGTCTATCCGTCAGACGAACGCTCATGGATCGATTGGCGTGGATTTGCGTTAACGCAGCACCCTCCCGGAGTACTTCCGCTGTTTGAAGATCATGAGGATCTTTCCCGGCAGCTCACCCAGGGTGAGGGAAGTGTGGAAGTCGACCCTGACCAACCCTTCTCGGGAACGCACTCATTGAAAGTCTTCCCTCCTTCGGTGGGCAAGCCGGCAGTGCCAGGGCTGGAAGCGGCAATTTTTGAGCATCCGCAACTGGGTCAATATCGTTACCTGCTCTTCGCATGGAAACAGCAGACGGGAACCCGAATTCAGCTTCAGCTTGCCAATCATGGTGAATTTCGTGATCAGGGTCTGCACCCCATTCGCGAACCCCATTCGTTCGACGTCGCCCGTCGCCGTACACTTGTTCCTGACGAGCGTGGTCAACGTTTCGCCTACAGCTATGAGGCGGGTGCAGTCACGACGTCAGTGCGCCATCCCCTGTGGCTGCACGGTGATTTGCCCCGGAACTGGCAGACAATCCAGCGTGACCTTTTCGGGGACTTCGGAACCCTGTTGCTGACAGGCATCGCACTCAAAGCCACAGACGGCGATGCCTGCTGGTTTGATTCGCTCTACCTCGCGAGAACGCAGTCCGATATCGAATACATCTCCCAACAGCGCCGACACCAGCAATCGACTCGTCCGCCGGACGCTTTGAACGACGATGTCCCCATTCCTGCCGCAGACTTCGCCACGGAATTCTCGCGGGTTGCTCCTCTGTTCTCGTCACCTGAGATGCCGCAGGGGTTAGGTCGTCTGGCAGAATTTCGCGGTCAACCCCAGGTCGTGCAAACGCAACCGAATGGTCTGGACAAACCGCTGACCTTCAGGGCCGGAGTTCACTTGCCAGCGGAGCGTCCCATGGAACTGGATCTGGTCGTCACCAATTCACCGGAATCAGAATGGCGACTCATTGTTCGGGCAAACGGTGAGACGATTCATGACCGGCTCATTAACGATGAGCTGACAAGTCAAGAGGGATGGGTTCGGCTGCAAGTCGACCTGGCGCGTTACGCGGGGCAGAAGGTCTTGCTGGAAGTGCGGGACCAATCGGGCCAGACTCCCAACGCCACAGCCTACTGGAAGCAAATTGCTCTTACGGACAAACAGCCCGAAGAAAAATGAGGCATGGGACAGCTCCCGATGCCTCATTCTGTCACCTCGCGAATTGATCTTCTCGATGCGTCAGCACTCGATTACTTGTCATCGGGATTGATGATCTTGAAGACGATTGCCGCCAGTGCACCCCCAGCGAAATCGCCTGCCAGATACACCCAGATATCCGACAGAGCGGATAATTTCAGGGTCACAAGGCCGACGGCAACGGCCGGATTAAACGCGCCATTCGAGATGGCGCCGACGGAGAAAGCCCCGACCAGGACTGTAAAACCGATTGCGAGGCCGTAGAAGGAATTATTGGCATTCGCCTTCGCCGTAGCGACGTTCAAAACGACGTAAGCCAATGCGAAGGTGTAGAGGAATTCAGCCAGCAGCGCCTGTGGAATCGTCTTGGAGAGATCAAGCGTTTGAATCGCGGCGACTTTCTCACCTGCGAACAGGAATTGCACGGCCAGCGCAGCGACGAGCGCCGCAAGAACCTGCGAAATCATGTAGGGAATTGCGTCAGCAATTCTGTACAAACTGCCTGTCACAGGTCAGACAGACTGCTCAGACAGTCTTTAGAAGCGGGCCTGTCGTTGCGAGAGGTATTCGACCAGCGCCCGGTCGAATGGCAGACTCGTATCCAGCGCAACATAGTCGGCGCCCATGCGGAGACATTCCCGTTTGTACAGGTTCCGCAGGTTCTGCATGGCCTCGAGATAGTCACCCCGAATCCCCACCGCATCAACAATCAGACGGTCCCCTGACTCGGGGTCTTCGAAATCAGAGAGGCTGTCAAAGGGAAAGTTGACTTCGGCTTCGTCGAGAACATGAAAGACGATCACATCATGACCACGATGGCGCAGCATCCGGATTGAATCGATGACCGGTTCGGGGTCACACAGTAGATCTGAAAACAACATGAACAGACTGCGGTGGCGGATCATCGCGGCGACGCGGCGCAGGTTTCCGGCAACGTCGGTCTGACCAGCAGGACTTGCTTTGGAAAGAAGTGACAGAATGTTGCCCAGTTGGCTTCGTTTGCTGCGTGCGGGCAGACAGGCATGCAACTTCTCAGAAAAGGTCATCAGTCCCACGGGATCCTGCTGATGAATCATCAGGTATCCCAACGCGGCGGCAAGACAGATGCAGTAGTCGAATTTATTGAGTTCCTGCCGATACGTGTACGACATACTTTCCGAGAGATCCATCAGCAGATAGCCCGAGATATTCGTCTCGGCCTGAAACTTTTTGATGTAGTATCGATCTGTCTTGGCGTAGACCAGCCAGTCGATATTCTTCGGATCATCTCCTTGCGCGTAGCGGCGGTGCTCACTGAATTCGACGCTGAAGCCGTGAAATGGACTGGAATGGAGCCCCGTCAAGAACCCTTCCACAATAAATCGCGCTCGCAGATCGAGACGCGACACATTACGGATCACGGACGGTTTCAGATATTGTTCGGCTCCCGCCATGGAAAACTCACCTGCAGAGATCGTTGAACCAGGAATCTATTCCGCACAGATTAACAGGTTGAACTCGTCTGTGTGACCGTGAGCAGGACTTCATCGGGAAGCTCAGAAAAATCTCTCCAGTGCTTGATTCAGCAATTCTGACGTTTTGAGCTCACGTCGTCCTGCGTCACGCTTTCGATCTTCTTGCACGCTCGGCGAAAGTCCGCAGCTCCACAATGGCAGCTCGATTACCTGCTTTCCGGACCAGATCACAGATCAGTTCAATCGATCGAAACTCGGGATCAACGACGTACAGGCAACTCGGATGAGCCAGAAAATCAAACACGGCGCGATTCTCGATCGCCCATTCGAGCGACAGCCGGATTGCCTTGAGGAACCACTCCAGTTTCCACCGCCCCGTCCGAAAGGCTCCGATATCACTGATCGGACTCATCGGAATCTCGATCAATCCGTCGGGATAGATGAACGGCTGAGCGTTCTGCTGGGCCGCGACAATTCCGTCCAGCACCGCTGTCGAGGGTTCTTCCATCGGTTGGGTATTGGGATGCGGCGGATAAAGACTGCTGATCCAGTCATAGCCAAGTTCCATCAACAGCGACCGGACCTGAGGGTGTTCCTTTAACCCGTTTGCGAACCCGCCAGGAGTGCGAAATCCCACCGGTTCCAGTTCCACCCGCGATTCCATCGCTCGCTTCATCAGTACAATATTCTCGCGGATTGCGTCCGGAACAGACTGACCTCGCAGCAGCCACGGAGATCGCTGAAATCGAAACTGAAGGTCATTCACTGTGGTTGCGGTGACATTGATATGGTCGTAAGTATGATTGCCGATGGGATGCCCCCCACGTGCAATCTCCTTCAGCCAGTCGGTGTTCTCCTGTTCGAACACGCGTCCCACCGCAAAGAAGTGCAGCAAGCCACCGGCTGCTTTCACGCGCTTCGCTGCCTCGACCGAGTACCGCTTTGTCTCTTCATTCAGATTCCCTTTCTCGAAATTCCAGTGAGTCATTTCCCGAGTCGGAAAATTGGCACTCATTTCGAGATCCAGCGTGATCGCAACGAGGCATTGATCTAAGTCGGCGGCACGAAGTTGCCTGCCCCCCAGCATCCCCGTGGCGATCCCCCCGCAACTGAACGCAGTCATTGCCTGTAACCAGTCCCTGCGTGAATACGAATTCATGGTGCAGTTCCTTCCGATTTGACCCACGAGACTTGAGTGATCAACTGGTTCAATGCGGCAAATGAGATCGCGGCATTCACGGCAAATTTCGGAGTGTTATTCGAGGGGAAAGTTGCCAGCGAAGCATCCCCCACCAGGAATACGTTGAAGTCTTTGGAAAGGTTTTCATAGCCGGCTGTCGTGCGGCAGAAACACATATCCGTTGCATAGCCCGTCAGTAATACATGGCGAATGCCGTTAGAGATCAGGAACTTCTTGAGGGGTTCATAGCCTTCGGTATCGTAGATGATCACGTCATCGGGGTGGACGTCGACATCCGTCGTTACCGGGATGGGTAACTGCCAAAATCCTGCATTGTTGTACTTTGGTCCCGAGTCCAGACCGGGAAACTGCTTGAAATAATCGATCACGGGTTTATCCCGTGACAGCAGCAGTTCCGGGGTCAGCGGCTCGCCCTCGTACTTGAAGCGAGCGAGCTTTTCCGTCAGTTCTTTCGCCCCTTCGGCACGATCTTCAGGAGTCGGTTTGTGAGTGAACGAGCGGTACAGCTTATGACGGATTGGATCGCGTTCACCGGGCAGACTATAGAGAACAGCCCCAACCTTCCCTCGTAACGAATTGATGAAAGGCTTTACGATCTCTCGCGTGTGCCGTGCCGCGAGATGATTCTTTTCGATCGTACAGAAGTCAGCGACTCCGGCAGGCTCGGGTGTAATCCAGCCCTGACCATCATCGATTCCCCAGGGATGAACCATAATAATCGCCGTTCCCGAGGCCTTCAGGTGATTAGGCATTTCGATAATGCCGCGCGCGTTGTAGGAAAATCTCCAGGCACGCACGTGCAGGTCGGCTCCGTCGTCCACCACAATCGGGGGAGCTTCAAAGTGAACTGATTCCTGGATTGGTTCGAAGAACTCGGGAAAGTCGGCGAGAAGGGGCGTCGGCTGCTTGATGCGCTTCAACTGATTGTGATAAGTCCGTTTGGCCGACGGTGACTCCTGCGATGAGGCGGGTAAGCTGAACAACACAAAACAGGTCACGGAAATCCAGATCAGACCACGATGCATCGAGAACTCCTCATCGATAGGGCCAGGAACGTGACGTGAAAGCGTGAACGAGTGCAGCTTCACTTTCAACGCATCGACTGTCACAATTGCAATTTCAGGTTGACCATTCAACTGTGGACCACTTCATCCACCTCCCGTAGACCACAAAACGAACACGATAAACGACGTCTGAGGGCTAAAATGCGCCGTTCCTTCCCTGTCATGTGCCTGATTCTTGCTCTGCTAGCGACCGTGTCCGTAGATGCAGACGAACCAGTCTTTCGCGTTGGATTCGCTCAAAAAGACGTGACACCCCCGGTCCCCATGCCGATGTGGGGCTATGGAGCCCGCAAGGACATGCTTTCACAAGGCACGCTTGACCCCTTGATGGCCAAGGCGATTGTCGTGGAGGCAGGAGACGACCGAGTTGCTTTGGTTGGGCTCGACATGGGACGAGCCCCGACCACTGCGATGATGAACGAAATCCGCGCCGCGATTCGTGAGCAAGCCCGGATCGAACACGTTCTGATTGTCGGATCGCATACGCATCACGGTCCGGTTCTGGAACTGACCGATCGTGAAGGATTTGGCAAAGGACGATTCGACGCCGCAGTTAGATACCTCAAGACACTCCCACAAATGCTGAGCGAGACCATCATCGAAGCGGCGACGAAACTGGAACCAGCCCGCCTGGGGGTGAATTCGATCGAAGTCCCCTATAACCGGAATCGCCAGAGCAAACGCCAGCCCCCCGCCCGCGACCCACTCCTTTCTGTCATGAAGTTTGACAGTACGAACGGTCGGACGATCGCCACCCTCGTTAACTTTGCTGCTCATCCTGTCATGACCAGCGGTGAAATTCTCAAATTTTCTGCGGACTACCCCGGCTTCATGATGAAGCACGTCGAGAAGGAGCTGAGTGCCCCTTGTCTGTTCATGCAGGGTGCTTCGGGGGATATGAGCGTCAACGCGATCAACGTAAAAGGACCGCAGGCGTTCGGCGAACTTCTGGGTGAGGAATGCGTGAAAGTGGCGAACGCGATAGAGACGACCGTGCCGGAACACCCCTCGATTCAGGGGCGTGTTGATCACTTCGAGTTCGAGACCCGAATTGATCTCAATAACCCGGCAGTGCTGTTTCTCTATGGTCAGGCCTTCTTTCCCGAGTTGGTACGCAACTTCGCGGAAGAATACAAAAACGGGATGCACCCCGAGTTGAACACCCTCCTGCTCAACCGCGAAATTGCGATCGTGGGGGGCTCGGGCGAATTCTTCAGTAACCATGCCGTGCGGTTGCGCGAACGTAGTTACGTGAAGCACACGCTCTTCTTTGGATACTGCAACGGCTATATGAACTACTTTCCCACCATCGAGGCCATCTCAGAGGGTGGCTACGGAGCGGATCCCCCCGTCTCCCCGGCCCAGATCGGAGCTGGAGAAGAAATGATGAACCGCGCCCTGATCAACATCTATTCCATGCTGGGAAAAATGGCAGAAGGGAAACCGGAACCTTTGAAATAGAAGTCCACTACTCTGCAAACCAGAACGCTGTTACGCATCGGGAAAACAATGGAATGACAGCCTGCAGAATCGCCTAAGGGCAATCGCGCCCGAGTCTCCCCCCCACAGCACAACAGGCGTGCAAAGCGACGTCGGGACCACACCGCGACAACGCTTGCCTTATTCGTCACGGATTCACTTATGCGGTAGGACTGTTTTCGGAGTGCTGTGCTTGCTCGAGCCCGGTTTCGGACGATGACAAGACACGGCTCATCGGGGACATCCGCTCGGCCACAACGCCTGTTGTTGCATGGCAACCCAGACGCTCAAAGCGCCGTCTGGGCCACCCCGCCGTCAGGGCCACCGGACACACGACTTTGCCACCCGACGACGATCAGTTTTCCGTGAAATTTCGCCTGATTACCGTTCGCTGGATTCCAGGTACGAGAACAGATCGCGAAGCTGCTGAGGCGTGAACTTCTTGTAAAGATCATCGGGCATCAGGGAAACGGGCGATTCGTTGAGTTCTTCAATTTCGCTCAGCGGTATTGTCGTTTTTTCGTTCTTCGCGTTGATCAGCGTCACTCCTGCGTCATCGCGTGCCGCCGCGAGTCCGGTCAGCACACGTCCATCTTTCGTCTGGACAATGAGACTGGTGTACTCCTTCCGAATGACACTGTTGGGATCGACCAAACTGATCAGCATGAAGTCGCGATCCTTGCGATTGGCCGTCGTCAGGTCAGGCCCCAGTCGCGTCCCTTCACCATGCAATTGATGGCATGAAGCGCAGTGCGTCTTGAACAGCGCGTGTCCCGCGCTTCGCTGACCTGCGGCAGCCCTCAGATCATTGCTCAGGCGACGAACTTCAGCCAGTTTTTCGCCCGGCGAACTGCCAAGTTGACCCCAATGCTTTCTCACGAGAGCGTCTAACTCGGGATCGTGGAAAAGGGCCACGCGCTGGAGCTGCTCGTGATTAGTCGCCGTGGCAGGGACCTCACCCTCATCCACTGCCGCGAGCCAGACCTTTGCGGATGACTTGCGACCGAGCAGAACGTCACAGATTTGTCGCTGGAGCGGTGCCAGACTGGTTGCCTGGTGGAGACGAATCAATGCGGGGGGAATCCGTTCGTCCTCGAACCGGCCAAGAAACTTCACCACGGCAAGTCGCAGTTGTTCGTCCCCGTCGGCCGCGGCGATGTTCAGCAGTGGTGCAATCTGGCCGGGATCAGCGTAAGGAGACAGGACATCCAGCAGAGCGATCCGGCGACGGGTTTCCGTTTGCGGATTCAGGGCTTCGGCATACGCACTCACCAAAGCGTCTTTGTCACCCAGGCTGAGAGAAAGATTGAGCAGAGTCAGATCCATAGGCCGCTCGTCAAGGCGGGCAGCGACCAGATGGCGTAGCTCTTGCAGACTTGTTTCGTGTGCGCCGGAAATGGAACTGAGGTTGCCAGCGACTTCGCCTCGCCCCAGAAAAATGGAGCTCCAAAGAGAATCACGGCTCTGTGCAGACGGGGCCGACTTGAGAAGTTGGACAACAGCTTCCAGTCCCGCTCCCTCTTCCTCGGCAGCATAACGCCGGATCAGGCGAGGCAGTAGAAACTGGCTCCCCAGCCGTGACTTCCACAAAGTTGGTCGAAGGAACCGTCGCATCACTTCGTTCCGGTCGCTGACGCTGTAGCGTTCGATCGCCCACCACCACATCAAAGGAATCGCCGGGTCATCTCCATCAATGTCACGATTGATATTGGCGTTGATCATGGGCATCCCCTGTGCGGCCGGAAAACGTGCTGCGGACGAGGCGATTTGTCGCCTCACCCGGGCATCGGGTTCCTGCTCGGCAAACTCGTCCAGTTGATGAGCCATCTCAGTGGAAATGACACGGGCATCGCCGAGAAATCTCACGGTCCAACTGCGGACAGCGGGATGCGGACTATTCAGCGTACGATGAGCCAGCTCTTCAGTGAATTCCCCCATGGCGTGCAGCGTCCACAGTCCCTGCAAAGCGACTGTTTCATCAGAGCCTTCAATCATGGTCAGCAGTTCGGACTTGCCGGCACCGCGCTGAGCCAGTTCCCGTTGCGCCCAGCGGACGTACCACTGGCTTCGATGCTTGAGAAGCGCAAGCAGTTCCGTAACGGATAAACGGGAGAAGTCGATCGGGGCTGCGGACCGCGTTTCCCGCGGGGCAACCCTATAAATCCGACCGTTGGATCGATCCCATTCCGCATCAGGATCCGGATGGGCCGTCCGGGCGTCGTGCCAGTCGGAGACATAAATTGCACCGTCCGGGCCCATGGTCACATCGGTCGGAGCAAACCAGGAATCATTCGCAACAATCAACTCACCTCCATGCGCCGTCTGAAATGTGGACCCGCGTGGTTCGATCGTGTGCCAGTAGAGGCCGTGCCCCAGCAGGTCACCTGCGATGTATTTATCGCGGAACTGCTCAGGAAATGAATCTCCCTGATAGGCGATTCCTCCGACGGTGACGTGCCCCCCCTGAAAGTTTTTGTGAGGCGCGTGGTCGAAGTATCCATAGGCATGAGGATTATGCAGGGCACCATGTTTCGCGAACGACTTCACCAGATAGGCACCCTGAATCCCATGCAGCAGAACATGCCCCCCGTAGTTCGTGCTGTATAAGAGCTCACCCGTTCGGTCAAAGTCGAGTCCCCAGCTATTGCCGCCCCCCTCACAAAAGAGTTCAAACTCGCGCGTCTTCGGATGGTACCGCCAGACACCTTGCTGGAATTCGATGCCGCGAATATTGGCTGTGACGGTGCTTCCCTGACATCCGTATAACCAGCCGTCCGGTCCCCACGTCAGCGAATTGGCGACACTGTGCGCGTCTTCCATCCCGAATCCCGTCAGCAAAACTTCCGGGTCGCCGTCCGGGATATCGTCCCGATTCCTGTCGGGATAAAAGAGGAGATACGGCACGTTCAGGACGAAGACGCCGCCGTGTCCAAATGCCAGGCCTGTCGCTAGATTGAGCCCGCTGACAAAATCATGGCCCTTATCCATTCGGCCATCGCCGTCGAAATCAGAAAGGATCGTGATGCGATCGGCCCCTCGCGGACCGTGTGGCGGTGGTTCGGGAACCCGGTCATAACGCGTACGGGAATACCGATCTACTTCGACACGCTTTAGTCCTTCCGGGTTGGGGTACTGAAGGTATTGGATGACCCAAAGTCGACCTCGGTCATCGAACTCGATGCAGACGGGTTGGCGAACGAGTGGCTCCGAAGCCACAACTTGAACTTCGAAAGGAGCCGGGACTGTCATTCGCTTCACGGCTTCATCAGGACTAAGTCCCTGAGCGAAGATCATGGATGACGCAACTGACAACCAGCTGCTGACGACCGCCACAACGAAGACTCTTGGCATCTGCTGATCACCCTGATGTCGTACGGATTGTCCGGGGGCTCATCACCTGTTCACGCGACTGTTGTTCGAACGTGCCGGAGAATCCTGGCCATTACGAACTTCGAGCAATCGTCATGTGACGGGCCTCGGAACACCATAACCAAGTTGCAGACGACATCGCCAGTCAGCCCCCGACGCAGTCCCGCCGCGTCATCCCCTCTCGCTGCTGCGGGGTTCATCCCAAGGTCACGCCGATGGTGATACTTCACCGCTGTGATACTACCACAGTGATACTTCGCCACGGTTGCAGCGTGAGGCTCAAAGTCGCAGGTGGCTCTGCTGAGATCCGCTTTCGTCAGAGATGATTCGGCGCCACCCACGCCCTCTGAATCACACCAGTAACAACAAAAAACTGCTTGATCCGACTGGACCAAGCAGTTCCCGCGATTCCCTGTATCTGTGTCGAAATCGGCTGTCGATGGTTATTGCCGCTTGAAGCCGTACTCGCTGTTGTTATGGTCGAAATCGAGAGCGACCAGATTCGAGCGGAACTTGATATTGGCGAAGCTGTAGTATTCCAGCAGAGTCGCCGAGTCATACTCATCCGGATTAGCAGGGACCTGACCGTCCAGCCAGCCATAGTTCTTCGTGTAAACGGGCAGGGACCATCCTTTATCGATATACGTGATCGATTTGCGATAGTGTTCGCACGCCTGTCGATCCCGGTATTCGATCAGGTAGACGTGACAGGGACGGCCATCGAATTCCTCATCGGGCAGCTTTTCGAATCGGGAATAGTTCTGCTTTTCGAGGTCTTCGCGATGAATTTCGACCATCATCTGAGCGAGACTATATAGTCCCGCCTTCGTAATGGGATGTCGCGACTCGGCCATCGCCATACTCCCGTTTGGTTCCAGCGACACGGTCGGCAGGCGTGCTTTCCATCCTCCTCCATGAGCGGTAATCCGTCCGTCATTCATGCCGTCGACGTAAAGCACTTCACGCCCGACTTCGCCCGTGGACCACTTGAGGTACACGCTGAACGGCTGATGACGAACCTTCATTTCCATTTCCTGCTCGTCGAGCAGTTCGCCGTTCACCAGTTCCTGTTTGACGAACACAGCCGTGTAATGAGGAACCTTCTCCAGAAATTCAATTCCCCGCTCAAGCAACCGAATCTTGCCACTCAGATCGTCGAGAGCAAAGTCTTCCCCCTCCCCGGAGGCAGATCCCTCCGCCCCGCCCGCTTGTCCTCGCGAGGCATATCTGGCAGCCGCAATGACATGCGTCTGTTTCTTCGTGATGCGTCGCGCAATATCGGCTCCGGCAGGGGTCGGTGAACTCTCCAGATGCAGGAAGACGATGGCGGCGAGTGCGATCATGATCGATACGCTATTCGCCGCTTGATCACGGCTAAGACATCTGAAGAGACGAATGATTTTCATTGAGCAAGACTCCAGGGACGCAAAACTTGGGGAGGTGTTTTTGCCGTGCGCGACAGCAATTCCATCCATCCCTGGAGGTTCAGTCCGTATGTTGACGGCGCAGCCAGATGGCCCTCGGGCGGCAGCGAGTTGGGTCTCATGAGGATCGGCAGTTTTTGCGACTCGAGATAATTTCTTGAGTTGAGGCTTGCGCGAACGAAATATCCCGGGCGGTTTCCCTCAGCATCCGTATCACTACGACCCGCAAGGTCAGCGTCCGAAAATGTTCTTCCGCTGGCCTCAGCCCTGCGCAGAGAGCGCGCCAGATTGGGAACGCACCGCAACCGTCCGCCGTCCAGTGGCACCTGTCGTTTGACGACAACCGGAATGAAGGATTCCGATCGGGCTTTTTCGTAAGATGAACCCCTCACCGACGGTTGAACCTGCTCACATCCTCACCCCGAGCTTGAAGGACGCAAAATGCGTGCTGGCCTCCTGATCTTAGCGCTCTGTGTGCCATTGATTCTCGCGCGCCAACAGATTCGGGCAGAGGATCGCGTCGGCAGAATGCCAGACAGAGTGCCCGTCGAAGCGCAGCCATTGAGCGAGAATATTCGCCGGATAATTACGGCACTCAACGTGGTCGGGCATCCCCTCCCGGAACCCATCGTGCAATCGCTGGAACTGGGGATCGAGAAGGGAGACGCTGAGCAGCTTCAGGCGGACCTGGATGCCGCGGTCCTGCTGGTCGTCACGATCAATCCCGAAGAACGCGTTCGGGTCCGTCGGGGTCCCGCACCGGCCACTCTCCAGCAATATGGCTTCACCCCGGTACTTGTGAAAGTCCTCAATGCCAGTACCGCGACCCGACGACTTCGCATCGTCAGTCCGCAGGCAGGGGCCGTTTACTCGGGTGTAACAAAGCTCAGCATGCAGCGGCAGCAATCCCTTGAGCTAATCGAAAACGAAAACTCAAATCGCGACCGAGGACGATTCCTGGCGCTGGAGATGTACGAGCATCCCCCTATGACTGACCGGTTGAGCGGTCTGGAGGTCGAATACGCCGTGGCATTGATCCTGAGTACCGAGGCGGGCAAGCGAGAAGCGACGCTCGGCTTCGATCTGGGTCAGGGTGAACAGGATCTGGGCTTTCGGGGAGAAGTTCCCGTGCTATTCACAGTTCGTCCCGCCATCCCCGTCCGACTTTCCATTCTGGATGAAACGGGAAGGCCAACCACGGCATCACTGCTGATTCGTGATGAGCAGGGACGTGTCTATCCGCCTCAAGCAAAGCGACTCGCTCCCGACTTCTTCTTTCAGCCACAAATCTACCGGGCGGACGGCGAATCGGTACAGCTCCCCCCCGGTCGATTCCGGGTCCAGTCGGGCCGAGGCCCTGAATATTGGACCCGTGAGCAGACACTGACGGTGCCCGATCGCTCCGGTAAGGACCGCGAACCTGACGCAAGCGATGCGGATACCAAACTGGAGATTCGTCTGGAACGGTGGATTGATCCTCAGGCCTTCGGCTTTTACTCAGGCGATCACCATATCCACGCGGCGGGCTGCGCGCACTACACATCCCCCTCGGAAGGGGTCCTCCCTGAGGACATGTTCCGGCAAGTCAAAGGAGAAGGTCTGAACGTCGGCTGTATCCTCACCTGGGGGCCTTGCTATGGGCATCAGCGGCAATACTTTGCACCGAAGCCGCATGATGTGAGCGAACCGCTCACGATTCTCAAATACGATCTTGAGGTCAGTGGATTTGGCTCGCAGGCGCTGGGACACGTTTGCCTTCTGAACCTCCAGGACCAGACCTATCCGGGTTCCGAGGGAACCATGACGAAGGGCTGGCCAACATGGACCACACCCGTCATGCGTTGGGCAAAAGCGCAAGGAGGAGTGACCGGGTATGCTCACTCGGCCAGCGGACTGGCAATCGATCCTGTCGCTGCGGCAAGACGTGCTCTGCATCGATATGACGGAAATCAGGATGGGATTTTGTCGTCGGACGAAGCGACCACCGCACTTCTTCCGGAACCGTGGCAGGAAATTGACAAGAACGGTGACCAGTTACTGGATGAAGACGAACTTCGATGGAGTCACGATCGCGCGGCAGATCGGCTGCCCAATCTGGCGATCCCCGAAATGAATGGTGTCGGCGCCATGGAAATTTGCGTGACCGCAGTCGAAGGGGTCTGTGATTTCATCAGTGCCATGGATACGCAACGCATCCAGGAATGGAATACGTGGTACCACCTGCTGAATTGCGGATTCCCAATTAAAGTCAGTGGCGAAACAGACTTTCCCTGTATGAGCAGCCGCCGGGTAGGGCAGGGGCGAGTCTACGTACAACTCGTCAACCCGGACGGAACACCCCGGACAACGCTTTCGCCTCATCGACCGCTCGACTTCCCCGAGTGGTGTGAAGGGTTGGCGAAAGGACACTCGTACGTATCGGACGGTTTTGCACATGCTCTCGATTTTCACGTCAACGAGTTCCGCCCCGGGCACGATGTGAAACTGACCGAACCTGCGCAGGTCCGTGTTACGGCACGTGTCTGCTTCGCTCCTCAGACGCCTGTTGCGGTCGCACACGGGACCGACAATCCTCCCTCGGGCCGGCGCACCATCGGCGACACCGTCCTCCTGCACGGCCCCCGCCAGGACGCCGTCACGACCGGTGGCGAGCGTGAAGTCGAAATTGTTTCCAACGGTCGCCCCGTGGCAAAACAGACCGTTCCCGCAGATGGCAAAGTGCACGAGCTCGCTTTCGACGTACCACTGACCGAAAGTAGCTGGATCGCGCTGCGGCAGTTTCCTCAGCTCCACACGAACCCGGTGAATGTCCTTATCAACGACCGTCCCATCCGCGCTTCGCGCGACAGTGCAAGGTGGTGCGAACAGACCATCGAACTTCTCTGGAAAAACCGCGAGAAAAATATCGCCGCCGCCGAGCGGGATGTCGCGCGTGAAACGTTCGATCGCGCGAGAGCTCGATTTCGAGAAATCGCGAATGAATCTCGCTGACCCTCGTGATGACAGAGTCCGGAACGATTCCTGTTCCGCGAATGGGTACTTAAGATGCGGAAGAATCTCACTCCCTCTCCCGGCCGTGGCCTATTTCCGACAGAGGCGATCCAGGCCAATAGAACGAACTGACGACCGTTACTCAACTTGACGGAATCAGCCCTCGCACAGTGGCAACAGGTTTGTCAGTTTCGGCACATCAAGTGCGCATCCCTTACCGCCAATGACCACCTTATGAAGAAGACAACATGAATAAGATCCTTGTCCTGTTCGATTCCCATTCCGGCCATACGTCCAGGATGGCAACGCTCGTTGCGGAAGGGGCTGGCAGTATCTCCGACACCGAAGTTCGGTTGCGAAGTGTGGATGAAGCCACTGCCGACGATGTGATCTGGTGCGATGGACTTGCCGTCGGAAGTCCCACGAACATGGGATTACTCAGTTGGAAAATGAAACGGTTCTGGGACGAAGTCATGATTCCCCAGTGGGCCAAAGTCGATGGCAAAATTGCCTGCGCCTTCAGCTCATCGGGAGGATGGGGGGGTGGGTCGGAAATGGCCTGCCAGAGTCTTCTGACCGTGCTGATGAACTTCGGGTTTCTGGTGTTCGGCGTAACCGACTACGTCAGCGGTGATCTAACACTTCACTATGGTGCCGTCGCCGCCAAGGAACCCCGCGACGAAGACACTGAAGCGGCATGCCGGAAGTTGGGCAGGCGTCTGGCTGAGTGGACCGCCGTCTATGCACATGGTCGAACTGACGAACACCCGCTGAACAAGAGTGCCGAACGGTATCTGCCTTAATACTCTGTCGTGACGGTTTTGATTCGATCGTACGAGAAGCCAGCAGCAGTGTGCGAGTGAACTCTCTCGCCCTGACGTCGCTGGCGTGATTCTCACGCCAGCGATGTCACACGGAAAAGGGAAGTAGGCGATTTCAGCTAAACTGGAGCTGCAGGGCCAGTTCCTTAACGCGGGTCATGGGGATATCGTCGGTTTCGATCGCGCGGCTGGAACTGATGAAGACTGGGGCTTCGCTCGTCTCGTGACCGGGTGTCGGAAGTCGACCGTGGCTTCCTTTGACGAGAGTGGCATCCAACCCGATAACATCCATGTAGTAGCGAAATCCGAGCAACTTTCGTGCAAGCCGGCAGGCGATCCGCAGCTTGGGGAAAGCGATTTTCGGATCGATAAACAGTTCCACCGGGTCGTAACCGGGCTTACGGTGGATGTCGATCGTCCGTGCATAGTCCGGTGCGAGACGATCATCTTCCCAGAAGTAATAGGTGAACCAGGCGTTCTTGTCAGCGACCACAACCAGTTCTCCAGATCTCTCGTGATCGATGCCGAATTGGCGTTGCTCTGCGCGATCCAGAACCAGATCAACTCCCTCCGTCTGGCTCAGCAGCAGTTTGATCGCCTTGATATCGTCCGGCCGCTGCACGTAAACATGAGCAATCTGATGATCGGCTAACGCAAAAGCGCGAGACGCCCCGCAGTCGAGCGTCTCCCAGCCCAGCGCCTCACGCCGGGTCGCCACGTAGCCGTGTCGTCTCAGGATTCGGTTAATATGAACCGGTCGTGATACTTCCGTGATGGCGTACTCGGACAATGCGATCACATCCGCCCCCATCTCCTGAGCTGCGGCGATGCACTTGCCTGCTTCGGCGTCGACAAGGCGGATGTCCTCGGCGATGCGAGGATCGTGCGGCCCCAGCCGCTGCAAACCGTAATCCAGATGGGGAAGATAGATCAGTGTCAGGCTGGGCCGGTGACGCTTCATCACTTCGACCGATGCATCGGCGATCCAGCGGGAGCTTGTAATATCCGCCGCAGGGCCCCAGAAGCGGGGAAGTGGAAAGACACCCAGCCGGGCCTGAAGTTCGTCTTTCAAACCCGCCGGCTGGCTGTACGAGTCAAAAACTTTCCGTCCGTCAGCGGGATAGCTGGGTCGTGGAGTCATCGACCATCCGACATCGGCATACATGTTATACCACCAGAACATTTTCGCGGTGGTGTAACTCGAATCCCGCTTTTTCCCTTCGTCGTAAATCCGACTCCCATGAACCAGCCTGTTCGACTGGCGCCACAACCAGACTTCGGCCAGATCACGGAAGTACCAGCCGTTCGCAACGATGCCGTGCTCTCGAGGCAGGGCCCCGGTCAAAATCGTCGATTGCGCCGAGCAGGTGACTGCCGGCAGCACGGTCCCCATGGGACGAGCAAATCCCTCACTGGCAAGTCTCGACAGATGAGGAGTATTCGGCCCCAGCATTTCGTGGGTCAGGCCAACGACATTCAGAATCAACAGTGGTTTAGGCATGCGTGAGGACTGGTACTTTGAGGTTGCAGGGTACGGTTCACTGGCAGGGTTCAGCGACAGAGGTCGCACCAATACCGGGTCAAGGCGTTGCGCCTGGCATCCGGTGTCCAGAATCCAAAATTGATCGGCCGCGCAACGGGCTGTGCAAAGGACGAACCAAGGACCGGATCGAGTTCAGGACACCGACCCTGGTTCGGCCATGAGACGACGACACGGGCATATCTGCAGTCGTCCCCGCAGCCCGATTGAAATACGCGGCCCCTTCGCTGCCAACTTCGGCTCAGTCAACCTGGTATTTCCCGGTCAGACGATACTTCGGATGCTTCTCGAGATAAGCGGCGACTCGGTCCGACCGGCCGATGGCAACCGGCAGGAAGTCGAGCGCCTGCTGCAGTCGCTCATCCGGTTCGGCACAACTGAATCGTAAGAAGCCGCCTCCCGCATCGCCGAAACATTCCCCACCCAGACAGGCGACTCCAAATTTGTCGTCGGCCCCTTCCAGCAGATAGAGCGCCAGACCGTGACTTGTGATACCGAGCTTATTGCAGACCGGAGCAACGTTTGGAAATACATAGAACGTGGCAGCGGGGTCCAGCGACCGAAAGCCTTCCAGACGGTTGAGTCCGTTCGTAAGGAGTTCAACCTTCTTGCGGAACTTCTGCATCACGACGTCACGCTCGGCAGTATCCCGTTCCAGCGCGGCCTTGCCCGCCAGTTGCACCAGCGGGGGCGTACACGAGAGAGTGGTATTGATCATCTTCCCGATCGCATCCGAAACCTCAGCCGACGCGACAGAGAATCCGAGCCTCCAGCCACTCATGCTGTAGCTTTTGCTGAACGTGTACGCAGCCACAGACCGTTCCAGCATGCCCGGTTCGGACAGCAGTGACTCATGCGTCCCCTTCCAGACCATGTGGCAGTAGGGCTCATCGCTGAAGACGGCGATGTTCGTTCCACGAAGCAGGTCAGCAACGTCCCGCAGATCCTGACGCGTCATCACGCCGCCGGTCGGGTTGTGTGGAGAGTTGAAGAAGATCGCTTTGGGCGAGGGATCCGTCGTGAGAAAGTTTTCGATCGCGGAAAGTTCCGGCCGAAAACCATTGGATTGTTTCAGTGGGGCGAGAACAGGTCGCGCATTGCGACGAAGGATATTGGGAAGGTATGTCGGGAAGTAAGGGCTGAAGACCAGTACGCCATCCCCGGGATTCAGGAATGCCTCACAGAAATACTGCTCGAATACTTTCGCCCCGGGAGCGACGACGATATTGGCGGCCTCAGCCGGAATCCCGAATTCGTGTTTCACGAACCGGGCGGCCGCTTCGCGGAATTCAGGCAAACCCGGTGACGGACAATAGTGAGACTTGTTTTGCTGGATCGCTTCGACACCCGACGACTTCGCGGATGCCGTGCTATCGAAGGGGCTGTCACCGATTTCCAGCTCGACGACATCCTTCCCCGCGGCCTTCAGCGACTTGGCAACTGCCAGCACATTGAACGCGGTTTCGACAGAAAGCGATTTAGCAAACTCACTCAGCTGGACCGTCATAGAGGATTTCCTATTTCGTCGAAATGGCCTGTTGTAGGGGACGAAGCACTTGATCGATCACGTATTTCTCGAGCAGTGATTCGCACTGCGTCCGGAGTTCGCCGAGCGTCCCTTCGTAAGAGCTGTCGGATTCGAGACTGCCGTACTGACGCACGGTAAAGAATACACTGATGTGTTCTTCCGGAAAATCGCCCCGACGCACCTGATACGCATTCGTACGGGTTTCGATCATGAGCCGTGCCTGTCGTCGGCACGTTTCTTCCAGCGCAATCGTCATCATCGGTTCAAAGTTCAGAACCTGACGACCGGGAATCTCGAGTAGTCCGTCCAGTGCCGAGCTGACTCCCAGCGCTTCGGCGACCAGTTCGTCGTGGTTTCCCCGGTAGTTAAAGTCGAAGCCCATCATGTAGTCGAGAGCTTCGCAATCGAGCGAACTGACTGAGAGCATGTAGGGAACAAGTTGCAGTACCAGTTTATGCTGTTCAACTGCGTCTTCGACGTCATCGGGATTGATGTAGCCGCTGCAGATTCGTCGCGGTTCCAGCGTGCACCAGCGCTGATGTCCCTGATCTTTGTCCTCTTCAAGGACGTGGTCCCCATTCTCGCGGGTGTAGAAATTCCGCATCGTAGGGTATTGCTTACGAACCCGCTCGAAGAAACTGAGGGTCGTTTCACGCCCTGCGGGTAGTGCCATCTCCGTATTGAGAGTCATGTTGACGTAGAAGTCGTCGGCGAGGGTGGAATACGAAGACATCAAATTTATTCCTCAAATGATCTAACGTGCCGGAACCGGGATGAGATCGAGAAACAATCCCCCCTCGGACAGCACCCTGCCTGAATTTCGCAGCAGACCGTGTCCTTCACAGAAGCTCGTAACAGGTTACAACGCGCAGGCAGCCGCATTGTAGGGGTCGGCGGAACAGGGGTCAAAGAGTCAGCCCTCTCATCCGAGATCGTCGACGCACGGCGTTCTGATGCCCACTGACCTCACGCAAGGTCAAGCAGTCGTCTGATCGGGCCCCCGCACGAATGCCTTGGCGCTCAAAAAATACGACCGAAACCAGTTGTTGAACCGGGGCCCCGTCTGTTGAAATAGTGTTTGTGCATTTCACAACGTCCCTGTGCAGGCAAGCCGGGCTCGCGGAACGACACGTAGAACGTCGATCCGCGCTGGCTCGCGGAGTTTCCTCAGTGAAGAATTCAGCCCGTCCGTCGTCCTCGCTTGAGCGGGAATCGGCCGCAGCGGAAAATCCCGCACCGCTCCTGCTTTCAGCCTTCACCACTCCGTTGGGCTGGATCGGCCTGCTCGGCCAGAGGAACAAACTGATTGGTATTTTTGCTGGCTACGGGTCGGAGACAGCGATCCGGAATCAGGCAAAGTCGCGATCGGGGGGGGCGTGCCTTTACGATGACTGGAGCCCCGAACTGCGCGAACTGTTTACCGCCTATGCCGACGGCGACGTTGTCGACTTTTCCGAGGTCGAGATTGAATTGCCAAAGCTGACCAGGTTCCGACGAAATATCGTTGACGCCACACGCCGACTCGGTCACGGGCAGACCGCCTCGTATGGAGAGTTGGCCACAATGGCTGGACATCCCGGTGCTGCCCGAGCTGTGGGAACTGTCATGTCGACAAACCAGTTTCCGATTCTGATTCCGTGCCACCGTGTCCTGGCGGCAGGAGGAAAGCTGGGAGGTTACACGTCACCGGCAGGAACAAAGTTCAAACTGCGATTACTGGAAATGGAAGCGCGCTCCGTCGGTCGCACCTTCAATCTGGCGGAACTTCGGTAAGCAGAGCGTGAACCGTCGTCTCACCCCCGAAGATGCGATCAGCCACAGTCGCGATCAATTTCGCTTTCTAGGCAAACGGTTCAACGCAGCACAGGCGAAGCCTGACACATGCGACGTGCCAACATGGGTTACGTGAATCGGGAACGTTGAGAGCCGCAGAACGGGAGTCACATCCTCACATCTCTCAAGGGACCATCGGCCAAACTTGACAGCAACAGTTCAAAGCGGCCCAATGGACTGCCGAGTCGTCTGCTGGATTCTCCTCTGACCATCGCACTGCGAAAGCTACTGATGAAGTTGCCTCAACTGTTTTTCAACCTCACGGCCGTCGCCACGACGGTTTTCGTGATCACGATCCTCGCCATGGTGGCGATGCTGCTGGGGAATCCTGAAGCTCCCGTGAACGTCTGGTTCAACCGACATGGGGCGACCGTAATGACGGTCGAGGTGATCTCCATCGGGGTACTGGGTGTCCTGGCGATTCTGCTGGACCGTCGCGAAATTCAGAGAGAACTGCAGGAACGAAAGAACCCTCCCAAGTCCTAAGACTCAGGAGGGCTCAAAATCCGTCACATCAGCGAATCGCTAACCGATCGTAAGCCGATCAGCTGGCGACGGCGAAGGCTTCTTCGCTCTCTTCCACATTGGTGTCCCCTTCGACATCAACTGGGACCAATGCTTCATCGCCGGTGGTGTCAACAAATCCACGCAGGTGATTAGCGCGGGTTTCGTGCTGCAGCTTGCGAAGCGCCTTGGACTCGATCTGTCGAATGCGTTCGCGCGTCACCTTGAAGATACGGCCGGTTTCTTCGAGGGTGTAGCTGTAACCATCGCCAAGGCCATACCGCAACTTGATGATTTCGCGTTCACGGTAGGTCAGGCTGCGGAGCACCACTTCAATCTTGTCCCGCAGCATTTCCTGCATGGCCGATTCAGCGGGGTTCGTTTCGTTGTCGTCCTGCAGGAAGTCACCGAATGAGCCATCTTCGCTTTCACCCACAGGCGTATCGAGACTGACGGGATGCTTCCACGTCTTCATGATTCGTTCTGTTTCTTCCAGCGACATGCCGACGGCTTCGGCGAGTTCTTCCATGCTGGGATCGCGACCCGTTTCCTGTCGAATCTGTTCGCTCTTGGCCTTGAGCTGCGAAATGCACTGGAACATGTGAACGGGAATACGAATCGTTCGTGCATGATCGGCGACGGCACGGGTGATCGCCTGACGAATCCACCAGGTGGCATAAGTCGAGAACTTGTAGCCACGGCGATATTCGTACTTTTCGACACCGCGCATGAGGCCAGCGTTTCCTTCCTGAATCAGGTCGAGGAAGCTCAAGCCGCGGTTGCGGTACTTCTTGGCGATCGAGACGACCAGTCGCAGGTTTCCACCTGACAACTGCTGCTTGCCACGTGTCCACGCGTCAAACTTGGCCATAATGCGTCGCATCCGATCGCAGAATTCGGCCGGAGTCTCAAGCACCAGTTCGGTAAGGTCGTGAAGTTCGCGACGAAGGATCTCTGCTTCGTTGGCGGCAGCCACCGTGCGGCGTTCCGACAGCTTCTGAATCTGGCCCTGCAGTTCCTGCATCCGCTTGGCGATCTGCTCCATTCGGCGCATGATCGGCTGGATGCGCTGGGTGCGGACGCTCAGCTCTTCGCACAGCCAGGCGAGCTTGCGTCGGCGCGTTTTGATTCGTTCTTTGATCGCGTTGAGTTCAGGCTTCGTCTTGGCAGCCTTGCTGGCTTCCCAGTCAACTTTGTTCTCTTCCAGCAATCGCTTGATGGTCGGCACGTTGACGGGGATTCGTCCCTGGATCTGCTCTTTGCGCAGGTTTTCCGTTTCGCTCGTGCGGAGTGTACGTTCAAAGGGAAGCTCGTTTCGGCAGACCTTCTCGATGGTCTCAACGACGAGTCCGATGGCGAAGTCGGATTCAGCGATCTTGCGACGGAACCATTTGCGTGCGACTTCGATCTGCTTGGCGAGGAAAATTTCCTTCTCGCGGGACAGCAGGGGGATATGCCCCATCTGGCTGAGATACATCCGGATGGGATCGCGCGACGAGGAGGGCGTCTCGGGTTCCATCATAGATTCGGGGATCGCTTCGTACTTGGGCTGATCCCGTGGATCCGGCTCATCAATGATATCCAGGCCCAGGTCTTCCAGAGCAATGATCAGTTCGGGGACCATATTGGGATCCCCCCCTTCGTCAGGGAGGTACTTATCGACCAACTGGTACGTGGCGTACCCTTTCTCGCGGCAGGCGTCTAACAACTTGGCAAATTCCGGGCTAAGACAATGCATTGGGTCAAACCTCCTGTGATTCGTTCACGTCCCTGTGATTGTAGCCTGTGCGGACAAGCATTTCGTGAAACAAATTTACTTCCTGGGAATTCTCAGCCGGTCCATCAACACTTGACGGACGCTCAGCTATTTTCAAATCTGGCCGAAATCGAAAGGTTCAAGCGACCCTTCAACTTTATATCCTCTCGCAGCGAACTCGCCGGCACGATCAGCCGTTAGCAACGGGAAGCGATCTCCAACCAATCTGTCGCTGATCTGGTACTTCGATCCAGGCAAGCCATAACAGAGGGGCCGCCATCCCTGTGGACGGCTGCAGTCGCGGCGAAGTTCGCATTGATAGCATCCTTTCTTTCATTGCGAGTCGACCGGGCGTCGTATGCTCCGGCGGGTCGAAATGCTAACAAAATGAACTCGTCAGCGCCACGAAAACTTCTCAATTGGAAAAAAATCTTGAAAAATTCTTCTTTCACCTCAATTTCCCGTCCTGTTTACGAATCCGTTACTCACGATCACTGTCTGACAATGCCACAGAATGGATCCGTATTCACTTGAATGAGACATCCCGATCCCCGTGGTGACTCACGTTCCTGCGGCCAGGAATCCGGTCCCCCACTTGGTTTCTGTGACAGTGTCGGTTTTCCGCAGGCCCATGACACCCGTGAAAACAGGTGTCACGACTCACCGAGGCCCTCAGAAGGGGAGGGGTTGTCCGAGCCCTTCCAGACGAGCTCGCTGATAGATCCGCACTGCAACTGCCAGGTCTTCCAGTGCTAACCCCACCGACTTGAAAAGAGTAATGTCTTCCGGAACAGCCCGTCCCGTTTCGCGTCCCACAACCACCTCACCCAATTCTCGCACTCGAGTCCAGTCCAGACTGCCATCTTCGATGGCGGGAACGAAATCACCAGCCTCCAACTTGCACGCCTCCAGGCTGTCGCAGACAACATGATCCGCACGACGAATCGTGGTCACATCAATCTCAGCCTTGGTCAGATAGTTGCTTCCGATCGCACTGACGTGCGTTCCCTGTTCCAGTATATGCCCGTCAAACAAGGGGGCCTTGCTGGTTGTCGCGCACAGGACGATGTCTTTTTCTGCAGCCGCTTCCTCCGGCGAATGCACCGCAACCATTCGGACGTTGCAGTACTCAGACATCTCATCCGCAAATCGACTCCGCCGCTCGGCATTGCGACTGTAGACATCGACTCTTTCAATTCGTCGCACGCTGCAAATCGCCTTTAACTGGGCTCTTGCCTGAAACCCAGTCCCAAAACACCCCACGATCCGGGCATCCGGACGAGCCATATACTTTGTAGCAACCCCGGAAGCCGCTCCCGTCCGCATTTGCCCCAACAAATTCGCCTCAATTAATGCGACGGGCTGCCCATGTTCCGCATCGGAAAGCGCAAATTGGAACCGGTTCCCCCCCCGAGTCGTTACGTATGCCTTGTACCCGACGAAATTCAGGTACTCTGCAGCAGCGGACATCATGTGCAGGGTGGAAGTTCCCGCACTGGCTCGACGGCGAGGCTGATGGTCTGCCTTTTCAAACGCTAATTGACGAAATGCTTCCTCGACACAATCAATCGCCGTGTCCATATCGAGCAACCAGGCGACGTCTTCCTCAGTCAGATAGATTGCTGGCATTTCCATGAACCCCTCTTGATGCGTACCGAGCATCCCAGTTCTGTGAACTGCAGCCCCTCACATTGAGGAATCTGCCTGCCGGACCCCAGTCGAAGCGTTTCATACTTCGACTGGTTAGAAGTTTACTCAGTGACCAGAACCGCACTTTTCCAAAGTGCCTCCGTTGTCGAACCGTCTGTCGTGGATTGAATCAATTGAATCAGTCGATCCTGCCCCGCCCACGGGCTCAGGTCAACAGTGATCTCTTTCCAGCCAGGACGAACCGTATTCTTTTCACCGACACTTTGCTCCAGAATGATTTGATCTGCCACTCGCACGGCCAGTTGCCAGGTCTGTCCCGGTTGATGGCCGACTCGCAGTTGCAGCATCTGCTTTCGTGCAGGTTCTAAACGAACCCGACTGATCCATCGGGCTGATTGTTCTGGTTCGAGGCGACTCCTCAGCGTCAGCGGCAACCTGTCGGGACCGTCAGACACGACTTGAATGCGGTTACTGTTCGTGGCGGGATACCAACCGGGGAGCACGGTTTGGATCTCAGCAAATTGAGCTTCCGACAAGCCAAGGTCCCAGTGCGCCAGCGGATCCGAGACCGCCTCGGGGGCGACCGTGGCAGAAACCATCACAAACTCGTGGATTTCCCGTTTTGCATTTTTCCACGATACCCCAACAAGTGACCACCATTTTCCTCCCGCGGACCACATCGGCCCCATTTGAAACTCATCTCGGGGGGGCACATCGACGAGCGACTCTTGCGTGACTCGTCCCGTCTGAAGATCCCGCCACGTCAGCAACGGACGTGATCGGCGATCCTCCCGGGTAACGCGACGACTGGTCAGCACGGTCGTGTCAGCGATGCAACAAGCTTCCAGTCGATTTTTAGACGCCGAGCGCCACATCACTTTACCAGACCGAGTATCCATAGCCACCAGTTGCGTAGTCGTGTCGGCAATCGCAATCGTGCCGGAGACACCAATGAGTCCCCGTAGATTCGCGATTGGCCGTTCCCAGATCGTCATCCCTGACTCGAGACTCAAGCACTGAACTTCGCGGACACCGGGAATCGAGACGACGACCCGGTCAGACTCGATCACGGGCGGAGTAACCCGCGTATCTTCCGCCAATTCATCAACGGGTTTCTGCATCAACATCGATTTTTTGAGCCAGTGCATCACGCCCCGAGCATCAAAACAGGCGACCGTTCCTCCCAAAGTACAGACAGCACGCTGATCGCTGATGGCTAGTTGGCCTCCGTACAGTCGATGCTGCCAGTCACGAAGCCCGAACAACGGACTTGAGCCAATGACGGCTCCCGACGACGGTTCAAACCAGGTTGCCTCAACTTGGACAGTATCTTCATCCCCTCGATCCGCAGTCAGTGCAAACAGGCGTCCGTTCCAGATCATTGGGTCAGAAACGATGCCCTGGACAGTTCGTTTCTGCCACACGATCTGTCCGTTCTCGCGGCGCAGGCAGGCAAGCTCGACACCCGCTCTGGTCAAACGTCGTATGAACAGGTGGTCCTCCGTCAACAACGGCTTCATCGGATGGAAGGCCAACGCGTAGGCGTCGCCCTGGTCATTCCCCAGGCCTCGTGTCCAAAGTTGCCGCCCATCCTCGACGGAGTAAGCGCCGACCTCGAAACGGTTGCTGAGAAACATCTGCTTTTCATCTGCCGTTACGGCGAACTGCCTGCCGAAGGGATCACCATCGCGATACTCATGGCGACCTGGCAGGTTGCCGGAATCACCGTCAAACTGAGCCCGCCGCTCAAGCCTGTAGAACCCTGGCAAAATCGAGGGAGCAGGGGAAGGAGACGACGGTCTCAGA